>JBBSMO010000381.1:0-3568 GCA_038233155.1 Longimicrobiales bacterium | reverse complement strand
TCTCATCCTGTTCATCCTGTAAATCCTGCCTACAATTCCCCCGCCGGCGCGTCGCCCAACTGTTCATCGCCAGCAGAGTTCCGCTAATTTCTATCCCGGCGCCCGTTCGTGAGACGTGATTGGCTTCAGGCGCCGGTAGCGGAGGGTGACGGCGATCTCGTCGCCCGACGGCGACGGAAGTGAGGCGCGCCGCACGGCGTCCGAGCAGTGCGCGGGGTATCCCAGTACCGCACCGGCTGCGGACAGCACCGCCTCGTCGCGCGGCAGCGTCTGCAAAACCGGCTCGCTGAGGAATACCACGAGCTTCGATCTCGGGCGGGTGATGGAAACATTGAACCGGTTGGGGTTCAGCAGAAACTCCGCCTCGGCTTCCGCCACCTCGGGGTCAGACACCGCGTAGGAAACCACGATCATCTCGCGCTCGTTGCCCTGCATCCGCTCGACGGTGTCGACAACGGGCAGTTCATCTTGCCCGAACCCGGCGGCGCGCATGGCGGCGAGAATCGCGCTCGCTTGCGCGCGATGCGGCGAGATCACCGCAAAACCATGCGACACGAAGCGAGCGGCAGTGTAGAGCTCGCCGGTTTCGGGATCTATCAACCGCTCCCTCGAGAGCCGGGCGAGCCGCGCCGCGCAGGCAGCCTCGAACGCGTTGCGCTGCGCTCCATCCCCAGCCTCCGGAGAGGTATGGGATGCGGGCGGATAGGTGCAGAGCACGACCGCATCATCCGGCTGAAGGAAGAGGTCGGTGAACAGTTGGTCAGCCGCGTCACCAACCTTCGAGGGTTCGAGCAGACGCAGCCGCTGGCCAGGGTTGCGCGAGCGAAAGCCAGGATAAAACAGCTTGCGAGGGTACCGGATGAGCGCGTCGTTCATCCGCCCGCTCTCGCGGAGCGGAAGCGGGTCGAAGTGGGTGCCGAAGTGGGTAAATGCAGACCCGAGCAGCGTGTCCCGCTCTGGCGGGTAGCGCCCATGGATGATGGGGGCCAGTTGCCGGTCATCTCCCGCCATGATCACCTGCCCCCCTTCTCGCAACGCCGACAGCGCGATCAGTGACTCGGCGACTTTCACCTGGGATGCCTCGTCGATCACAGCCACGTCGAACAGCGGGTGAACGGGGACGCCTGCGGCGGAAGCGCTCTTCATCTGCTTCCACACGGACCAGACCGTTGCGCCTACGACAACCGGGGTACCGCCGCTCGCAGAGTCGTCCAGAACTTCGGCGAGCTTTGCATCTGCGACGAGCTCGATGCCCTCTGCGGCGAGCTCCGCGTCTGGCTCGCTGCCGCTGCCGCGCAGCTTCACCACACGCAGCCCGGCCTCTGTCCCGCTAGCAGCTAGCTCGCGGCGGATGCGCACCAGAACGTTAGCGATGGCGCGGTGGGTCACTGCGCTGACGAGACTGCGGCAGGGGCGGTCGGCGCGGCGCGCGGCATGGCCGAGCCCGATCAGCATCCACGCCAGCAGATACGTCTTGCCCGTGCCGGGCGGCCCCCAGACCACGGTGAGGCAGCGCCCGAAGGCGGCGCGCCAGGCGCGCTCCTGCTCGGGGTTCAGAACGGGGCGGCCGTAGCGCCGCGCTGCCGGCACCATCACCTCCTCCCACACCGCATCGCCGCCGGGGAATGGGGGAACCCAATCTTCGGGGATCTCGCCGCGCAGCAATGCCAGGGGCAGTTCGTGCTCATGTACGGGTTCATCGAGCGCGCCTAACGTGCTGAGGATCCGATCCGTGTTGTAGTCCGCGAGCGCACGGTCTAGGACCAACACATCGTCCTCGAGATCGATCCAGCGTTCGCGTTGCGCCCGCGCGAAGCCGCTGGCAGGTGCCAGAGTGACGCGCGGCGGGTCGGCGGCGAGGTCGAAGCCCACGAGCTCGGCCATCTGCGCCCATTGCCGGTACGGGTGGCGCGTGGTTGCCGCCAGCTCGCCCGGCCTGTCTGCGGTGAGGATCAGGTTGAAATCGCCGGGGCGGAACTTGACCTCGCGGCACGCGGGATCGAATTCGAACAACAAGTTGCCGCTCTCCGTCTGTTCGAGGTATTCCATCCCGCGGATGCACTCGAACCGCCTCGCCCGCTCCTGCGCCGGCAGAGCATGCAAAGCCCGAACGGAGAGGGCGGCCGCCGCGGCTTCCATCTCCGCGAAGCGGCGCAACGTTTCGAGCGCTGCGTTCCCGAGCGGGGGCGGTGCGGCCAAGCTCGCTAGCGGCGTCGCCCTAAGCTGGAGCCGCTCGCGGCGCGCCGCCCGCGCTTGAACGCCGTCCACGACCAGGTTGATCGCATCCAGCTTCGCGCGAACGGCCGCTTCCATTCGTTCGCGCAACCCGGCGGTGCGCGCGCCTTCCCCCGCGTGTGAAGAGCCCTCCTGCTCCCACACCTCGTGGATGCGGGCGAACGGGATCTGGCTCGAGAGGCGCGATCGGAAGTCCGGCGGCGGGCTGAATGCCGGCCCGCCCTCGCGCCGCGCGAATTGCTCCGAAACGCTTGCCAGATCATAGGTGAAGGCCACCGGAAGCGCGAAGAGCGAAGCGACCACGCCTTGGAGCACGGTGGCGGGGATGCCGCCGCGGCCGCCATCGCGGATCGCGGAGAGGAGCCCCGCCAAGAACCCGCGGCCCGACACTTGGGTGTGGCCGTCCAACCCGCGGGTGACAAGATCCCGCAATAGCGCGAGCTCTGTCGCGTCCCATAGGTACAGGTGCAGGGAGGGCGGCTTGCGACCCATAGCCGGGGAGCTCGCCAGATGGCGCAGGGCGCTGTCCAGAACCGAGAGCACCTCATCTAGCATGTCCCTTTCCGCGGCGGGCGTGCCGGCGCGGGCGATGCTCACGCGGCTCTCCACCCGGGCGCCGTACCCGATGCGTACGCCGAACGCGAAGCAAAGGCCGGTGACGGGGTCTCCTTCTACACTGAGGACCACCCGGACATCCTCGCGTGGTGGCATCAGGTGCGACGCGGATCGCGGAATGTCGATTGTCTTCCCGGTCCGCAGTGCCAGCGCCCGGTGCTGGAGGAAACGGGCGTTCGCCTCGAGCGAGTGACACCCGGAAGGAAGCCGCCCCGGGGGGAGGTTCGACAACTGCTTCACCGTGACGATCCCTTCGGCGCGCAGCACCTGCTTCGCCCGCGGCGAGATGCCGGGTACGCGGCAAAGGTCATCTTCCGCTTCCGCCTGGCCGGAGCAGAAGCCGAGGTAGGCACAGCCGGAGCAGCGCGGCACGACATGCCACGCGGCCGCCGCTGGCGCGGCACTGGCGACACCTGCGAGCCGCGTGCGCAGAAAAGCGATCACATGATGGCGGTAGGCGCCGAGCGGGACGCGCCGGGGCTTGCGGTCCCCGCGCGTCCAGATCCAGCCCCGCTGGCGATCCACGCGGAGAGGGTTGCCGTGCTGGCGGCAGAACTCCTCGAGTACGAGGGTATAAAAGGCTAACTGCGCGAGGTGCGAGACGCGCGCGCCGCGGCTGGCTTTGATCTCGATCACCTGCAGGCGCGGGGTGCCATCGCGGCCGCGGCGAATGCGGATCGCGTCCGGCACCGCCGGCGCGAGAGTTACGCTGCTGGCG
>JBBSMO010000380.1:0-3593 GCA_038233155.1 Longimicrobiales bacterium | reverse complement strand
TTGAACCCGATTCCGATCAGCGGGTTGTCGGCGAAGATCTCGATGCCGCGCGCCCATGAGAGCAGCCGCGCCGCGGCAGATGCATTGAGCGAAAATCGCCCGAAGCTGCTCGCAAAACCGATGATCAGCGGGAGAAAGGGCAAGACTGCAAGGGTGATGATGGCGCCCGTGGCGAGCAGCCGGCGGGAGCGGCCCCGGACCCAAACGACGAGGCAGAGGCCAACGAGGAACCCCAGCACCGCGCTGCGCGAGATGGTCAGGATCAGCGCCGCCGCCAGGAGCAGCAGCTTCCAGCGAGGGATTTGCACCCCGAACGCAGTCTGGGCGAGCAGGACCAACAGACCGACGGCAATGAACCCGCCGGCGAAGTTGGGATCTAGAAAAGTCGAGACGAGCCGGTGCCCCTGCACATCCCACCCCTGATCGGGAAAGACGATCTGGGCGAAGCCAGGCAGGAACAGCGATTGGATGATGCCGAACCCCGCGAAGAGTATAATCGCCGCCTCGAGCACTCCCCACAGCGGAAGCACCTGCACCGGCCGCACAAAATTGATTACGGCGACATAAACCCCGAAGTAGAGCAGCCAGCGCGCAAGATAGGCGAGGCTGACGGCGGCCTCGAAGCCGGAGAGCCCAAAACGCGGGATCGCTGAGATAGCGGATGCGGCGCCCGCCGCGGCGAAGGCGAGGGCGAGCAGCGCCGGACCGTCCAATCGGAGACGGCGGAATCTGAGCGCAGCTGCGCCAGACGCGAACCAGACGCCCAGCACCAACAGGTCCAGCAACATGACCGGTGCGGCCTTCACCCCAACAGTCGCAACCGGAACGCGGCCGAGGTTGCCGACGGCGAGAAGCGCCAGCGTCAGTGCGATGAATGAACCGACGTGCAACCGGATTGGTGCCCCTGGGTGACGGCGGGCGCCGGCACCTCCCCGCTCGCCTTGATCCAAGCCGGGCAAGGCAGCGATGTTAACGCGTTGCGACATCGTTGCCGCGTTTCCCGTTCACGAGCACGAGACCGGCAACGCTGATCCCGAGCCGGGTGAGTGCCGCCACTGCTTCCGCGACCTCGCTACGCCGGGTGTCGCCCGCGGCTGCAACGAGAACGGCAACCCGGCCGGGGGCGAGCAGCGCGGGTGTCGGCATTTCGCCTAGGCCGGGTAATGCGGCGATCACCAGCGAGTGGCTCCGCTCGAGCTCTTCCACCGCGTGCCGCGAGTGCAGCGGGTCGGGACTGGTGCCATTCCCCCGGTACACGGGCAGACTGGCGCCTTCCACCCGCTGGGGCCGCACCGCCACCACCGCAGTGGACCCGCCGAAATCCGATGCGCCTGCCTGCGCCGCCGGTGGCAGCGCACCTTCCGGCAACGGATCGGCCCCGGTGAGTTCCAGCAGAACCACATCCTGCCCGCGGTGCGAGGCAGACGCAGCGATCCGCCGCGCTACAGCCACACTTCTCGCGGCCGGCCCGAGCGGCACGATCAATACCGTACGGGCATCGCCATCGGCCGCCCCGACAAGGAGGGGGATGCGGTTGTCGAACGCGACGGCAGGCACCCCCGCAGCCAGTTCGGCGTCGCGCAGATCCTGAACGCGATCTCCCAGGTAAAACCGGCCGAGTGCGACGGCGACACCCAGCATCGAACCAACCAACAACCCCAGCGCGAGAAACAGAAGCGGCTGCGGAAACACCGGCTCTTCCGGCGGGACGGCGGGGTCTATCAACCGCACATCACCACCCTCTGTGATTGCCGCCAGCCTAGCCTGAACGAGCTGCGTCTGCAATGCCGCCGCCGTTTCCGAGAGCCGCACGACCTCGCGCTGCGCCCGGTACCCTGCCTCGGCTTGTGCGGGAAGCGCTGCGAGCACCTCCTGATACCTGCCTAGCTCGCGCTGCAACTGGGTCTGCTGGCGGTTGAGTCCCGAAAGGTAGGCAGTCGAGAGTGCCACCAATTGCTCCTCGAGCAGCTCGATTTGCCTGGCGACGACCATCACGTCAGGATCCCGCGGGGTACGCCGCTCGAGCAGATCCGCCTGCCGCGTATCCAACGCGATCAGTTGCGAAAGCAGGTCGTTGATGGCCTCATTCTTCAAGAAGGTCGGGTACGCTGCCAGATCGCGCGGTGACAGATCTCCGGCCTTCGCCTGCCGGACCACCTCTTCGAAGGCGCGCCGCTCGACATCCGCAGCTTCCAGTTCCGCTCGGAGTTCGAGCCCCTGCTCGAGCTCGGCTTTGCCGTAGACGGCGGGGTCCAGAACGCCGCTCTGCTCCTGTTGTCTCCGCAGCCGCCCCTCTGCCGCCAGCAGTTCTGTGTTGATGCTGTCGGTGTGTACGGTCAGGAACTCGTACCGGTGCTGGTTCACGCCCCGGTCGGTGGTCCTCCGCCGGGCGAGGTAGATGGCCACTAGTGCGTTCGGCAACGCCGCGCTCGTGACCGGGTCTCCCGCGCGGAAGCGCAGCTCGGCGATGTCCCCGCCCGCCTGCTCCGCCTCTAGAATCTCACGTACGCGTTCCACCGCGGTCTGCAGGCTGGCTAGCTCGATCGTGAATTCGGGCGGCAACTCCGCGGCGGGCCGGAGGAAAAGGACTGCGCCGTCTAGGTCCGCCGCAGATCCGGGCGATACCATCGCGTCGGTTTCGCCGCCCCGCACGCGGTACTTACCGCCTTCCGCCGTGAAGGTGTAGGTAGCCGGTTCGAAATTGCGGGGAACCACCAGCCGCCCGAAGAGCGAGGCCGCGGTTCGCCCGCGGGGCGCTAGCACCGTAGCCTGCATCCTCAGAGAGTCTACCGCTGCCTCTACTACCGAGCGGCTGGTGAGGATCTCCATCTCGGTTTCGAAGCCAGTAGCCACCGAGAGCATGTCGGCTAAACCACCGAGCGAAATGCCCCCCTCTCCGCGGGAGGAGGAGCCGCCGAGGGTTGCCGGATCGGCACCGCTGCGCAGCAACACCGTCGCCGAGCTCTCATAGCGCGGCCGAAGCAGCAGGATCGCGGCCCCGGCGAGCAGCAGTCCCGTGATTGCCCCTGCGGCTACCCACCACCAACGACGGCGCAGCACGGAGAAAATCTCCCGGACATCTACGGTATCGGTTTCAACGGCGGTGTTCATTCCTCAACCCGACCGGTCCACGAGCAAGACCACGCCGATGACAAATGAGATGAGGCCGGTCAACGTGCTTACGGCAACGGCCGGGTTGAGGGCGACCCAGCTTCTCCGGCCGACCTGCACCCGGTCTCCGGAGCGCAGTTCCGCGGCGCTCACGCTCGTCAGCTCGGTACCATCGATGTGGATGCGGTCGCTGTCGCGCAGAATCCAAATCCGGCGCGGGTTCCCGGCCTCCGTCAATCCGCCCGCCCGTGCCAGCAAGTCTTGCAGCGACACCGTCAGATCTACCATGTAGACATCGGGGCGGCGCACCTCGCCCTGGACGGCGATGCGGCGCAATACCGTCGCTTCTATCACCGGATCTCGGAGGAACTCGCGATAGCCGCTGACGAGCGTATCCTGCAGCGCGCCCGCACTGAAGCCGGTCACCTGGACGCGCCCCAGGCGGGGAAGGGTGATTTCGCCATTGCCGGAAACGGTGAACA
>JBBSMO010000379.1:0-3595 GCA_038233155.1 Longimicrobiales bacterium | reverse complement strand
TACGGCGAGAATCATGGCGGCACATCCCGTTACGGCAGGCTGCAGTGCGCGCAGATGATCGCGGGTCCGCAAGCCGATGCTGGCGAAGGTCCGGCGAAACGCCCAGCTCAAGATCAGCGGGTGGACCGCAAGCCACCCTGCGGCAATCCCCGGACCATTCCCGCCATACCTATGACCGAGAGTAGCACCGGCGCGCTAGATTTCCACGCCTGCCGGCCCAGCGCCCTCAGATCGGCAATTCCGGCAATTACCACGCACGTTCCCCACCCCGCCGCTGTTGGCTGCACCCCCCAGGCCCGAACCGCTGCCGTTCAGTCCGCGTGCCCCTGATCGTCGGCTACCCGGTAGCTGGGAGCGTGTCGCGATTGAAGATGAACGATGATTTCACCGATCAGCCCCAGCGCGACCGCTTGGGCGCCGAGGACGATCAGCAGCACAGCCAGAAGCAGCAGCGGGCGGTCCGCCAGACCCTTGCCCGCGAAAACCCGCTCGAATGCACCGAACGCCAAGATCACCATGCCCGCCATGGACAGCAGACTGCCGACCAATCCAAAGAAGCGAAGCGGCTTGTCGGTGAATCTGAGCAAGAAGAGGAGACCAAATACATCGATCAGCCGCCGAAGGTATATGCCTGGCGAATAGACGCGGGGGCCACGGTCCGCCGGGTGTTGGGGGGCATCGATCTCTTCCACCGCAAACCCCTCGCGCATGGCAAGCAGCGGAAGGAACCGAAAGAAGTCACCGTACACGGGTAGTTCGCGCAGGAAATCCCGCCGCATCGCGCGGACGCCGCAGGCAACGTCGTGCACCTGATCGTTCGTAAGCCCGGAAATCAGACGGTGCAGAACGCGATTCTGAAGCTGGTTGAGCCAGGAATCTCGCCGGGGCCACCGCCGTGCCACCACCAGGTCAGCACCGGCGTCGACACAATCCACCAATGCCGGCAAAGCGCCCGCTTCGATTCGGTGGTAAGCAGGAAGGGTGATGACGATACGGCCTGAGCAATGTTCCAGGGCGACACGGATCAGCCCCGCCTCGCCGGGATTTTGTCCCAGATCCAAGAGCTGAACGGGTTCGCCCGTTCGGGCCAGTTCCAGAACCGCCTCCTTCGCGGCGGGCAACCACGTCGCCGAGACGAAGATGAATTCGACTTTGCGACCTCTCCGCCGAAGGGGTTCGGAATATTCGCGGTACAAGCTACCCAGCGGTGCAGGGCGCTCGATCACGGGGACGATCACCGAGACATCGACAGCGCCACCCGTGCGTGGAGCCGCCAACTGCTTGGGAGGCGCGGGGCCCGCGAAAGTCTTCATGGCAGCACCTGGCGAATGAGAGAAAGGGGCTCGTCCCCCCCTCGGCGCTGCTGCCGCAACACGACCTCGCCGATCAGTCCGAGCATGATCAGGAAGAATGCGAGGCCGAAGCAGAGCATCGCCGCACCCGGAACCACGAGCGCATCGGCCATTTCACGCCGGATGTCGAAGACCGCGAGCAGCGATGCCGCAGCGAAGGCGACGCCAAGAGCGGCTGCGCCGGCTGCGCCAGTGGCGAAAAGCAGGAGCGGCCGCTCGCGGAAGCTATGGATCGTCTTGATGACGAGCAGATCCGAAAACACTCCGAAAACGCGGGACAAGCCGTACTTGCTGGAACCGAACTGCCGAGCGTGATGCCGCACCGGGATTTCGGCGATGCGCGCACCCGCACTGGCGGCGGCGAGCGCGGGAATGAAGCGGTGCATCTCGGAATACAGGTGCAGGCGCCGCAGCACCCCTCGCCGGTAGGCTTTGAGCGAGCAGCCATTGTCGCGAACGGAGATGCCGGTAATCCGCGCAATCAAGCGGTTCGCCACCCACGAGGGCACTTTCCTCCTCAGCAGAGCATCCTGCCGGTGCTGCCGGTAGCCGACCACCAGGTCATACCCTTGGTCGAGCTTTGCGAGGAGCGCGGGAATGTCCCGCGGGTCGTTTTGCAAGTCGCCATCCATGCTCACCACGACCTCGCCCCGGCTGTGGTCGAAGCCAGCCTGCATCGCCGCCGTCTGCCCGAAGTTGCGCGTCAGCCGGACCAGCCGGAGGCGCGGCTCGCCCGCCGCGAGCTGCCGCGCGATCCGCGGCGTACCGTCCGCGCTGCCATCGTCAACCAGCACCAGCTCCCAATTCCACGAAGTGCCGAGCGCGTTCCGCACCGCTTGAACGAGCGGGCGGACATTCTCCTCTTCATTGAAGAGCGGAACCACTACGGATACCTCGGGAGCGGAGGGCACGGGGCGTCCTCTCCTTCAGCCGCCCGCGCGGGCGACCCCGAGATTTTCCGCATACCAACGGAGCGAGCGCTGCAGCCCGTCGGCAACCGAATACTTCGGCACATAGCCGAGTCGTTCCGAAATCTTGTCGATGCTCGCCAGGGAGTGCCGCACGTCCCCCGCTCTGAAATCCCTGTATGCCGGCTGCGCGCCCGCGATGTCCGGTTGCAAAGCCGCCAGGCCGTCGCGGAGCATGCCGAAGAGTTGGTTCAAGGTCGTCCGCTCACCCACCGCAACGTTGTAGACTTGATTCGCCGATGCGGAACTGCCGTCGGTGGCGGCCAGCAGGTTGGCTTGTACCACATTGTCGATATAGCAGAAGTCACGGCTGGTTTCTCCGTCGCCGTAGATTTGGCACTGCTCCCCAGCGAGCAATTGGCCGATCCACCTGGGGATCACCGCTGCGTACGCGCCGTTCGGGTCCTGCCGCCGCCCAAAGACGTTGAAGTAGCGCAAGCCAACGCTCTCGAGCCCATACGTCCGCGCGAATACGTCGGCATACAACTCGTTCACAGCTTTGGTCGCGGCGTACGGAGAGAGAGGCTGTCCGGTTTCCGCTTCTATCTTGGGCAACCCCGGGTGATCCCCGTAAACCGAACTGGACGAAGCAAACACGAACCGCTGCACCCCCTCGTCCCGGGCGGCAACGAGCATGTTCAGAAAACCGTCTACATTCGACTCGTGGCTGGCGGCGGGGTTTTCGATCGAGCGGGGTACCGACCCCAATGCGGCTTGGTGGAGTACGTAGCTCACGCCGCGGCACGCTTCGCGGCACGCCTCCGGGTCGCGAATGTCTCCTTCCAGAAAGCTGAAGCGTTCACGGGAGACACCGGGACTGCCCAGCACATCATCCACATTGCGGCGGTGCCCTGTCGAGAGGTTATCGAGCCCGATTACCCTTTGATCCAGCTCGAGCAGTGCCTGGGTCAGATTGGAACCAATGAAACCGGCCGCGCCCGTCACGAGCCACTTGGCCGGCCGGCCGCGGATGCCCTCGAAGGCGGATTTATATTCCTGCATCTATGTTATCTTCGGGAAAGTTATGACGAAGCTTTCAGGCAGGTGCGGCTGGATCGCCGCCACCGCTCGAATGCCAGATCTGGACCACCGCCCTCCTTTCGCGCGGTCACCTGCCGGCGCCATTAGGGGTAACATCGGAAGGAGGGAGCGTTCGCGATCGCTGTGGCACTCGTGCTACAGTTGCGGGCGCGGTTTTCACCGCGGTTGTAGCGCTCACAGCGCTTCGTCTACGCAGAGCACCAGGGCACCAGCCTTGCGATGTGTGCGGCACAG
>JBBSMO010000378.1:0-3602 GCA_038233155.1 Longimicrobiales bacterium | reverse complement strand
GTCCCCGCGAATCGTTCCCAACCGATTCCCGGCGCCAACGACGGCGGATCGGGCGTCGCGGTCCTGCTCGAGCTGGCTCGGCTGATGGCCGGGCGCCCGCCCCCCATCGGAGTGGACATCCTGCTTACCGACGGCGAGGACTTCGGGCCCGGCAGCGACGACATGTACCTGGGGGCGAGGTATTTCGCGGCCAACCTCCCGCCTGGCTACTCGCCGCTTTACGGTGTTCTGGTCGACTTGGTGGGAGACAAGAACCCGCGGTTTCCCGTAGAAGGCTACTCGTCTCATTATGCGCCGGAAGTTGTGACACGGGTGTGGGATTTGGCCCGCGAGTTGGGGTACGGCGATGTGTTTCCGTCCAATTCCGGGGGTCACATCAACGACGATCACGTGCCGTTGAACGAGGCGGGACTCCGCACCATTGACATCATCGACTTCGATTACGGTCCGGGAAACAGGTACTGGCATTCGCTTCAAGATGTCCCGGCTAACATGAGCGCGGAGTCTCTCGGCATCGTCGGGAGCGTTCTCGCCGAACTCATTTACCGCGGCGGGTGAATCGTGGACGCGCGCCCGCACGAACGCCTCGCACTCGGCGCGATCGTGCTGGTTTTTGCTGCGACCGCCGTCACCTATGTCGCCCCCCCGGCAGACCGCGGAGTCAACTGGAACGGTGATGAGGACGAAACTACTGGGCAAGAGCTGCGTAGCCAGGTTGCCGGCGCGGTTGTAGACCGGGAGGAAGCTGGCAGGCCCTTGGGAGACGGAGAGCGGATGGACGTGAACACTTCATCTGCCTTGCAGCTCGAGCGGCTGCCGCGGGTCGGGCCGAAACTAGCCGCCGCCATCGCGGAACACCGCGCAGCAAACGGTCCCTTTCGCACTCTCGAAGATTTGGACGCGGTCCCGGGCATCGGGCCGGCGATGCTCGCTTCTCTCGAACCGCACGTTGCGTTGCCGGTTGCATCTGGTGCGTCGCCCCGGCCGCAGGGAAAAAGGGCTGTGGCGTCAACGGCGCCCGCGGCGCTTCCCGCTGCCCCGGTGGAGTTGAACTCCGCCACAGAGGCGGAACTGCAGACGTTGCCCGGCATCGGTCCCGCGCTGGCCCGGCGCATCGTAGAATGGCGGTTGGAAAACGGCCGCTTCGCAGCTCCCGCGGAGTTGCAGCAGGTTCGCGGGATCGGCCCGAAAATGATGGAGCGGTTGACGCCTCTGGTGCGTGTAAACCCTTGACACGCACTCTGTAAACGCTACGTTCACTACCCCGCCCGATGGCTTCTCAGAAGACCCTTCCATGGTAGCGACCGCCACCGCCGACCGGCTCGGCGAGCAACTCGTTCGCGACAGCCACATCTCGCGTGACCAGCTCGACAAAGCGCTCGACGACGCCCGCGTAAACAGCACCCGCGTCGGCTACAGCCTCGTGAAGCTGGGCTTCATCGGTGAACAGGACCTGGCGCTCGCGCTCTCGAAAGAGCATCGCGTTCCGGCAGTGGATCTCGATCGCGTCAAGCTGGACCCCAAGCTGCTCAAGCTGATCCCGGGCGAGATTGCCCTCAAGCATCTCGTCCTCCCGTTGCGGCGCGTGGCGCGTACGCTGACGGTAGCGATGGTGAACCCCACCGACCTCGGGGTCATCGATGATCTGAAGTTCATCACCCGCTACGACATCGAGCCCGTCGTAGCCGGCGAGTTCACTCTGAAGAAGATCGTCGAACGCGAGTACGACAGTGCGGACGACCGCATCAACGACCTCCTCAAGCAGTTCCACGAGGAGGATGTCGAAATCGTCGAGCAGGAGCACGAGGAAATCAACCTTGGCGCTCTGCAGGCGCAGATCGACGACGCGCCGGTTGTCAAGCTGATCAACGGGATTCTGACCGATGCGGTGCAGCGCGGCGCCTCCGACATTCACTTCGAGTGCTACGAGCGCGAGGTCCGCGTACGCTACCGTATAGACGGCGTGCTGGCCGAGATCATGCGCCCGCCGATGAAGATGAAGAACGCGCTGATCTCGCGTTTCAAAATTCTCGCCGAGCTGAACATCGCCGAGCGGCGGCTCCCGCAAGACGGCCGCATCAAGCTGCGCATCGGGCGGCGCGTCATCGACTTCCGCGTTTCCACCATTCCGGCGCAGTTCGGCGAGAAGATCGTGCTGCGTATTCTGGACAAGGGCAACCTGCAGCTCGAGCTCGAGAAGTTCGGCATGGAGCCCAAGGCCGAAAAGGACTTCATGCGCGCCATCATGAACCCGTACGGAATGGTGCTCGTCACCGGCCCCACCGGTTCAGGGAAGACGACTACGCTGTACAGTGCGCTGTCGAGGATCAACACGCAGGAAGTCAACATCCTTACTGCGGAAGATCCTATCGAATACAACCTGCACGGCATCAACCAGGTGCAGGTGAAGACGGAGATCGGGATGACTTTCGCCGCCGCACTCCGCGCGTTCTTGCGGCAGGACCCGAACATCGTGATGGTCGGCGAGATCCGGGATATCGAGACCGGCGGCATCGCGATCAAGGCCGCGCTCACCGGTCACCTGGTCCTTTCTACGCTGCACACCAACGATGCCCCGTCCACCGTCACCCGTATGGTGGACATGGGGATCGAGCCGTTCAACGTCGCCTCTGCCGTGAACCTGATCACCGCGCAACGGCTGGTGCGCCGCATCTGTTCGAACTGCAAGGAAGAGGCGAAGTACACGGAAGAATACCTGCTCGCGGCGGAGCTGGGCGAGCAGTTCCGCGACATCACCTTCTACAAGGGCGCGGGGTGCGACACGTGCGGCGGCAGCGGCTACCGCGGGCGGCAAGGACTCTACGAGGTGATGGCCATGTCTCCCGCGCTGCGGCGGCTGGTCCTGAAGGGGGGTTCCACCGCGGAGTTGCGCGACCAAGCTGTCTCCGAGGGAATGCTCACCCTCCGGACGGACGGGATGAAGAAGGTACAACGCGGGATCACGACCCTTGAAGAAATCATTCGCGAAACGGCTACCTGATCTATGATGCTAAATCTTCGTACACTGCTTGATGAGATGGTCGAGCGCGGCGCCTCCGACCTGCACGTGACCGTTGGCGAGCGCCCCAAGCTGCGCATCGACGGCGCGCTGATTGCCAGCGCCATCGACCATGTACTAGGCCCCAAGGATACCATCCAACTCGTCTACTCGATTCTCACCGAGAATCAGAAGAAACGGTTCGAGACCGAGGACGAGCTCGACTTCTCCTTCGGAATCCAGAACCTGGCCCGCTTCCGCGCCAACGCCTTCCGGCAACGCGGGTGCGTGGCCTTAGCGGTGCGGCAGATCCCTTTCCAGATCAGCACCTTCGATGAGCTCGGCCTGCCGCCCATCGTGCGCAAGCTGGCCGAGCGGCCCCGCGGCTTGGTGCTCGTGACCGGGCCCACCGGCTCGGGCAAGTCCACCACGCTCGCCGCGGTGGTCGACAAGATCAACCGCGAGCAGCGCGGTCACATCCTCACCATCGAGGACCCGATCGAGTTCATCCACAAACATCAAGGCTGCACCGTCAACCAGCGCGAGGTGGGCGCGGATACGAGCTCCTTCGGCAACGCGCTCAAGTACGCGCTGCGGCAGGACC
>JBBSMO010000377.1:0-3605 GCA_038233155.1 Longimicrobiales bacterium | reverse complement strand
GCTGCTCGCAATCCCCATCGCCCTGATTGCGCGCGCCGTCAGCGTGGGAGCGCCGATCGGCCTGCTGCGCCTGCGTGCCGCGTTCATCCCCTACACGATCCGCATCATGACGTGGGGCGGACTGCGCGGGGGGATCGCGATTGCGCTGTCGCTGTCGCTGCCTGCCTCCGGCGCACGCGCCCTGATCGTGGTGATGACGTACGCGGTGGTGGTCTTTTCGATTCTGGTGCAGGGGCTGACCGTAGCGCCGCTGGCGAGGCGGGCTACGAGCGGGTTACGCGACCGCGGGGAGGCGCCCGAGCTGCCTCGAGGCAGCGGCAGCGGCCTGGTTCGGTAACGAAACCCCCGCCTGCAGCAGCTCCTCGAACGCCTGCCGGTTCATCGGCCTGGCGAAGTGGTAGCCCTGCGCCATGTGACACCCTTGCTCGATGAGCCAGGCGGCTTGCTCCTCGACCTCGACGCCCTCCGCGACCGTGCGCAGCCCGAGCGTCTCGCCGAGAGCGATGATCGCCCTGGCCAGGGCGGACTCTCCATCCTCCTCCCGCAACCCGTCGATGAACGACTTGTCGATCTTGAGGATGTCAACCGGAAAGCGCTGCAGGTAGCTGAGCGACGAGTAGCCGGTGCCGAAGTCATCGATCGCCATGCGCACCCCAAGGGCGCGCAGGTCCTGCAGCTTGATCAACGTGGCTTCGGTGTTCTGCATCATCATGCTTTCCGTGACTTCCAGCACCAGGGCCTGCGGGTCCAGCCCGGCTTGTGCCAGCGCTAGCGCGACATTCTCGACGATGCTGGCCTGTTGGAGTTGGCGGCCCGAAAGATTCACCGTGATCGAGAGCGGCAGCTTTCGCCGCCTGTACGCCTTCCACTGCCGCGCGTGCCTGCAAGCTTCCTGCAGCACCCAATTTCCTAGTTCGATGATCATCCCCGTTTCCTCGGCTAGGGGGATGAACGCACCCGGTGCGAGCACGCCGCGGTCAGGGTGGTTCCAACGCAGCAATGCTTCGGCACCCGTCATCTCGCCCGAGGCCAGGTCGATGATCGGCTGGTAGTACAGCTCGAACTCTTCTCGCTCGAGGGCCCGCCGCAGGTCCGCCTCGAGGTCTAGCCGTTCCATGACCACCGAGAGCATCGCCGGATCGAAGATTTCGAAGCAGCCCTTCCCCTTTTCCTTGGCGATGTACATGGCGACGTCTGCATTGCGCAGCAGTTCTTCCGCGGTGTCGCTGCGCTCGCTGGTCGCGATGCCGATGCTGGTGCCGACGAACACCTCCTTGCGTTCCAGCGTGAACGACATGCGGAGCTTGGCGGTAATCCGCTCCGCGACCTGAATGGAGTCGTCGGGGTGCTTGGCGTCCTGCAGCAGAATCGCGAACTCGTCGCCGCCCAAGCGCGCGATGGTGTCACAGACGCGGAGGCAGCTCCGCAGCCGTTGCGACACCTGCACGAGCAGTTGGTCGCCCGCCGCGTGCCCAAGGCTGTCATTGACGGTCTTGAAGTTGTCCAGATCGAGGAAGAGCACCACCACCGGCTCAGGGTTGCGCCTGCCGCGCGCCACCGCGTGCTCTACGCGGTCGCGGAACAGGGCGCGGTTGGCCAAGCCGGTCAGCGAGTCATGGAAGGCCTGATGCGCGAGCTGCTGCTCGAGCGCTTTACGCTCGGTAATGTCCCGGTGCAGGCTGAGCACCGCACGCCCGCCTTGGAACTCGATCAAGGACGCGGTCACCAGAAACTGGATCGGGGTTCCGTCCGCTCTGAAGTGGGCAGTCTCGAACTCCTGGGTGCTGCTGCCCCCGAGCAGGTTCCGCAGCCTCTGCTCCATGTTCTTGGTATCATGGGTGATGCTCGAAAGCGGGCGGCCCAAGAACATCTCGCGGGGGATGTCGTACACCTCGCACGCTTTGTGATTGAGGTCGACGACGCAGTTCTTGACCGGGTCCAGAATCAAGATGACGTCATTCGCGTGCCGGAAGATGCGGTGATACTCCTCCGACTTTTTCAGCGTAGATTCCGCGCGCTCGCAGTCGGCGACGCTCACCGCCAGAGCGCCCCGCCACTTCAGCAGTGAGTACAATGCGGCTCCCGCGGCGCTAATCAGCAGAAGCAGCACGGCGGAGCCGCCCAGCAGGGAAAGCGCGGCTAGGCGCCGCTCGGCGGCCAACCCCAGCGCGAGCTCGGATTCGAGCCTAGCCACCAGCGCGCCAATTGCATCATTGAAGGCGCTACGGCTGGCCGAGTAGTTAGTGGTGACCAACATGGCGGCCGCTGCTTCACGACGCCCCGCGCTGGCCGAATCGATTGCCGCGGCCTCGGTCTTGGTGAGGTCGCCCCGTGCGGCCTGCGCCTTGGCGAGCGGCAAGGCAGCCGCTGCCCGCGGTGCAAGTGCCACTGCCGATTGCAGAGCGCGATCCAGTTCTTGCCGCGCTGCCGCATGGCGCCGCGGCCAGGTGCCGGCATCCCCCGATGCCGCCATCAGCGCGGCGGTCGTCATCCGCTCATCCAGCAACTGGATGCGGCCGGCCAGCTCCTGCACTTGCAGCGCGGGGGAGCGGGCTTCGGCGTTGCGCTGATACGACTGCTGCGTGCTCCAGACCAACCACCCGAATACCAGCACGGCGGCGGCGACCGAGGTGCCGAGCGCGACCAGAGCAGCGCGCGGGGAGCGCGGCGAAGGAGAATCGGTATGAGCCATTGAGGACGGGACGACGAATGCGGCCGCAGGCGGGCGCCGGCGTGGGGCAGAACGGCGAGCAGGGGTGGATTCACCCCGGCACCCCGCTTCTCGGAAAGGTTCCCCCGGAGAGCCGGGGGATGTTCACTTTCAGAGTATCGGCTGGTGGCGCAATCGCATAAATCCGCCCCTGGCGGGCAAGGCCTACTCCGGCGGGGTGCCGCGCATCACGACCGGGCCTGCTTCCTTCCCGCGCAGGAGGGCAACCGCGGTCTCAAGATACCGTGCGTCGGTCTCGCCGAAGGCGTCGGTCAGGGTACTGTCGACGTCCAGCACAGCGAACAGGTTGCCGGACTCGTCGAAGGCAGGAACCACGATTTCCGATACGCTCGCCGCATCACAAGCGATGTGGCCCGGAAAGGCAGTGACATCCGGGACGATCATGGTGCGTTCTTCACTGGCACTAGCACCACAGACGCCACGCCCGAAGGGAATGTCGATGCAGCCGAGGGTGCCCTGGTACGGCCCGACGCGCAGCAACCGGGGCTCGACGCGCCGGTAGAACCCGGTCCAATAGAAGTATGGAATCGCGTTGTGGAGCAGGCAGACTATCGATGCCATGCAAGCGAGCAGATCCCGCTCCGGCGCGACCACCGCCTGGATCTGCGGGAGCAGCTCGCCGTAGACCCTCTGCTTTTCCGCAGCGCGGAGCACCCGCGCCCCGGCCTTCGGGGCTACGATCGTGGTTTCAGCCATGGGTTCAGAACAGAATGCCTGGGTGCAGCACGGGCTCGCCCCTCGCCCTCTACGGCTTCAGCACGACCTTGATGCAATTGTCTTTCTTGTCGCGGAACATGGCGTAGCCGTCCGGCGCCTCGTCCAGCGGCAGCCGGTGCGTGATGACGAACGACGGGTCGATGTCACCCGCTTGAAT
>JBBSMO010000376.1:0-3605 GCA_038233155.1 Longimicrobiales bacterium | reverse complement strand
CGCTATGCGATTGACGCGGCCAAAATCCGCCGCGAGCTGGAGTGGGAGCCGAAGGAGAGCTTCGCGACGGGGTTGCGCAAGACAGTGCAGTGGTACCTCAAGAATCCGGAGTGGTGGCGGAGAGTGCGATCAGGCGAATATCGGGGCGAGCGGCTGGGACTGATTGGGAATGCGGAACGCGGAATGCGGAATGCGGAATGACCGCACCGCCGGAATTGGGCGGGGAATCGTACGACCTTCGCGCGCGAACGAAGAGTTTTGGGTTGCGCGTGATTCGCTTGGTTCGTGCGCTGCCGCGCGACGTCGCCGCCGACGTCATGGGGCGGCAACTTCTTCGGGCTGCGACGTCTGTGGGAGCGAACTACCGGGCCGCCTGCCGTGCTCGCTCTCCAGCCGACTTCATCGCTAAGATGGGCATCGTTGAAGAGGAAGCCGACGAGTCCGCTTTCTGGATCGAGTTGTTGATCGAAGATGGACTGCTCGACCCACAGCGCGCCCAAGGATTGTTGAACGAAGCCAACGAACTGCTCGCCATCACGGTCGCTTCGATTCGCACAGCGCGCAAGAACAAACAGCGCTAACTTCGTGCATTCCGCATTCCGCAATCCGCAATCCGCATTTGAAAGGCATCATCCTCGCCGGCGGCTCCGGCACGCGCCTCTACCCCATCACCCGGGTCGTCAGCAAGCAGCTTTTGCCGGTGTACGACAAGCCGATGATCTACTACCCGCTCTCGGTGCTGATGCTGTCGGGGATCCGGAAGATACTGATCATTTCGACGCCGCAGGACCTGCCCCGCTTCCGGGAGCTTCTGGGTGATGGGTCGCAATGGGGGATGGAGCTGTCGTACGCCGGGCAGCCCAAGCCGGAGGGGCTGGCGCAGGCGTTCACCATCGGCCGCACTTTCGTCGGCGGTGACCGCGTCGCGTTGATCCTCGGCGACAACATCTTCTACGGGCACGGCTTGACGGAGATGCTGGTCCGCGCGGCGGGGCGCGAAGCTGGCGCGACGATCTTCGGCTACCACGTACAAGACCCGGAGCGCTACGGTGTGGCGGAGATCGATGCAGGCGGGCGCGTACTCAGCATCGAGGAGAAGCCGCGCGCGCCGAAGTCGCCGTACGCCGTCACCGGGCTCTACTTCTACGACAACGAGGTGCTCGACATCGCTCGTTCGCTCGAGCCATCGGCGCGCGGCGAGTACGAGATCACCGACGTCAACCTCGAGTACCTGCGGCGCGGCGCGCTGCAGATGGAGATCCTCGGCCGCGGCTTCGCCTGGCTGGATACCGGGACCCACGACTCGTTGCAGGAGGCCGGCAGCTTCATCGAGACCATCGAAAAGCGGCAGGGGCTCAAGGTCGCATCTCCCGAAGAAATCGCGTTCCGCCTCGGCTTCATCGGCCGGGAAGAGCTCGCCCGCCTAGCCGCCGAGATGGACAAGAACGCGTACGGGGCCTACCTGCGCGGTGTGGTGGCAGAGGCGTCTGCGTGAGGGTTGAAGAAACCGAGCTTCCGGGCGTGCTGCTCCTTGCGCCGCGCGTCTTTTCGGACGAGCGGGGAGTGTTCTTCGAGAGCTGGCGGGAAGAACGCTACGCGGAGGCCGGGCTGCCGCGCGGCTTTGTGCAGGACAACGTCTCGGTCTCCGCAAAGGGCGTTCTGCGCGGGCTACACTTCCAGCACCCGCATGCCCAAGGCAAGCTGGTATACGTGGTGACGGGCGAGGTGTGGGATGTGGCGGTCGATATCCGCCGCGGCTCGCCGCATTTCGGCCAGTGGACGGGCCACACCCTTTCCGCAGATAACCGGCACCAGCTCTACATCCCCCCCGGCTTCGCGCATGGCTTTGTCGTCACTTCAGATCAAGCGGCGTTCTGCTACAAGTGCACCGAGAGCTACCATCCGGGCTCGGAAGGCACGCTGCTCTGGAACGATCCCGCGGTCGGCATCGAGTGGCCTGTACCCGAGCCGATTCTCTCCGCCAAAGATACGGGCGGCTCACCGCTCGGCGAGTTTCAGCCGGGCCGGCTGCCAGCTTTTACCTCTTGAAGGCTGAAGAGGAGCTGCCGCTGATCCTGTTGCTGGGCGGCACCGGTCAAATCGGGTGGGAGCTCCGCCGGACACTCGCGCCACTCGGCAGGGTGCACGCGCCTTCGCGCACGCAGTTGGATGTGACGGATGGCGCCGCGCTGGCTCGAAGCATCCGCGAGCTGCGGCCCGCCCTGATCGTGAACGCCGCTGCCTACACAGCGGTGGATCAGGCGGAGAGCGCGCGGGATGACGCCTTCCGCTTGAATGCGGAGGCGCCTGGCGTCCTGGCTGCGGGGGCGGCGGAGACCGGCGCGGCTCTGGTGCATTTTTCCACCGACTACGTGTTCGACGGCGAATCTGCCTTGCCCTACCGGGAAGATGATGCGACGGGGCCGCTGAACGTATACGGAGCAAGCAAGCTGGCGGGCGAGCGGGCGATTCTCGGCTCAGGCGCGGCAGCTCTGATTTTTCGCACCTCGTGGGTGTACGGGCTGCGGGGCAAGAACTTCTTCCACACCATCCGCCGATTGGCGGCGGAGCGCACCGAGCTGCGCATAGTGGACGATCAGGCAGGCGCCCCCACCTGGAGCCGCGCGATTGCGGTGGCGACGGCCCAGGTGCTAGCCCGCTGCCGTACCCGTGAAGGGTTTTCGTTGCCGCCGGCTACTGGGGGTGTATACCACCTGACGGCCGGAGGTGAAACGAGCTGGCACGGCTTTGCTATGGCGGTGTTGCGGCTCCTGCGCGAGCGGGACCCGCGGCAACCGGCGCCGCCCGTTACTGCAGTGAGCAGCGGCGAGTTTCCGACACCCGCGCGGCGGCCGCACAACAGCGTGCTGGACAACAGCCGCCTCGCCCGCGACTTCTACCTGGGGCTGCCGCATTGGGAGGAGCAGCTCGCCCGCGTAACGGAGGATGTCGACGCCGCCCTTCAACTCTGCCCGTCACCTGCCGAAACTCCCCGATAGTGCCGGCGAAGACTGAAGTCGATGGTGACCGCTCCTGCCTTCTTTATCCCTGCCCCGCCAATGGTTGTAGCAACTCTCGCAGTAGTTATCCTGTCCTTGAGCACGGCCGCGGTCGGCATCCGCCGGATGATCGAACCGCCGTGCCCCGCCTGCTTCAATCGGACCTGGCGGCACGCCGCCGCCCGCCTGAATTGCGCAAGCTGCGGCTGGACGGCCCAACCGGTTGCTTCTGCTCTGCGCCGCCGCTAAGCAGCAGCGAACCGGCTCACTCCCCGCCGGGCGGCCGGGCCATGTCGCCGCCCCCAACGCCGGCCTCCCCGCTGGCGATCAGATCTACCCATAGCGCCTGATCTTCCCGCAGGCGCAGCCGGACGAGCCATGCACCCGCCGGGCGAGGGCCCGCCTGCTCCCATATCCAGCGCGCGACATTCTCCGTGGTGGGTACCCTCCCTCCATCTGCAAAATCAGGAATGACGTAGTTGAGGTGGTGATGGTCTACCACGGCTACCACCTTGGTGCGCATCAGCTCGTCCAGCTCCCCTACATCTACGGAAAAGCCAGTCGCTGCATCCGGCTCTCCGGCAACGGTCACTTCGAGTGTGTAGT
>JBBSMO010000375.1:0-3614 GCA_038233155.1 Longimicrobiales bacterium | reverse complement strand
TTGGCCGGAACTCGCCCGCATCCCTTGGCTGCCTGCGGTGGGCGATGGTGCCTGCGCGAACATAGGCAGCGGCGCGGTTGGAAAAGGGACTTTAGGGCTCACGATCGGGACCTCGGCCGCCCTGAGGTCGGTGCGAACTGCAGCGGCGGGAGAGGACCTCGAGGTGCCGTTTGGCCTCTGGGCGTACCGGCTGGATGCTCGCCGCTGGGTGACCGGCGGCGCCCTTTCGAATGGCGGAAGTGTCGTAGCCTATCTCGAACGCACCCTCGCACTCGCACCGGCTGCACAGCGGGAGGCCGCTCTGGCCGGGATGGAGCCGGACCGCCACGGCCTTACCATACTGCCTTTTTTCCTCGGCGAGAGAAGCCCCGGCTGGCACCCGTCGGCGCGTGCCGGCATTGTCGGCGCGACTCAGGATAGCCAGCCTCTCGAGCTGCTCCGTGCCTCCCTCGAGGCCGTCGCTCTGCGCCTCTCGCGCGTACACACGCTGATGGAGAGCGCCTTTGGGAGCACCGAATCGATCATCGGCAGCGGTGGTGCACTCCATGCATCGGCTGCGTGGACCCAGATCATTTGCGACGCGCTGCAACGGCCCGTCACCCTTCCGGCGGACGGCGAGACCACCAGCCGCGGGGCGGCGCTCGTAGCGCTCGAACACATCGGTGCCATCGACGATATCGGCAGTGCTCCGCCCTGCAGCGGCTCCCTCTTTCGCCCCGATCCGCGCCGCGCCGCGACCTATGAGGCCGCTGTAGCGCGGCAACGCGACCTCGAGGAGCTGCTGCTACCGTGGCTGGAAAAGAACCGGTGAGGCTTTTTACCGTTGTTGCCGGGCCACGAGTTCGGCCGCCCTTAGCTCGTGACCCGCGACTCGCGGCCCGCGACTATACACAATATGCCCCAATCCACAGTTCTACCCAACGATCCGATGACCCGCTCCGACGACGATGCACTCGCGCAGCTCTGCATCAACACCATCCGCACACTATCGATGGATGCGGTTCAGCGCGCAGATTCTGGCCACCCTGGTACTCCCATGGCGCTGGCCCCGCTGGGCTACCTGTTGTGGACCAAGCATCTGCGCTTTAACCCCCTGGACCCGGGTTGGACGGACCGCGACCGCTTCATCTTGTCGGCGGGTCATGCGTCCATGCTGCTCTACTCGCTGCTCTATCTGACCGGGTACGATCTCTCGCTCGAGGAAATCAAGAACTTCCGCCAGTGGAAGAGCAAAACGCCGGGCCACCCCGAGTACGGACACACGCCGGCGGTCGAAACGACGAGCGGGCCGCTGGGGCAGGGTTTCGCAAACGGGGTGGGGATGGCTTTAGCCGAGGCGCACCTCTCGGCACGATTCAGCACAGACGGCGAGGGCATCATCGACCACTTCACGTATGTGATCTGCTCGGACGGTGACCTCATGGAGGGCGTGGCGAGCGAAGCCGCGTCGTTAGCGGGCCACCTTCAGCTTGGCAAGCTGATCGCCTTCTGGGACGACAATTCGATCACCATCGAGGGGTCAACGAGCCTGGCATTTTCGGAAGATGTGCGGCGGCGCTTCGACGCCTACGGCTGGCACACGGCGACGGTGGAAGACGGCAACGACCTGGCCGCGATCGACGCGGCGATCGAGGCGGCTCAGGCGGATGCGCGCCCGTCATTGATCGCCGTGCGCACCGTTATCGGCTATGGCTCGCCGGGCAAGGCGGGCTCTGAGGCGGCGCACGGTTCTCCGCTAGGGGAAGAGGAGATCGTCCGCACCAAGGAAAACCTCGGCTGGGAGAGCCAGGAGCCCTTTCACGTCCCGGAGCGTGCGCTCGATCACATGCGCCAGGCAGTGGAACGTGGCCGCGAAGTGCAGGAACGGTGGGAGGAGCGGCGGTCACAATGGTCTCAGGCGCATCCCGGGCTGGCGGCCGCGTTGGAAGATGCGCTCGAGCTGCGCCTTCCCGACGGCTGGGACGAACTGCTCCCGGAGTACGCCGCCGGCGCGAAGCCGATGGCGACCCGTAAAGCGTCGGGAAACGCGATCAATGCCATCGCCCCTCGCGTGCCGTGGCTGGTTGGCGGGTCGGCGGACCTAGCGGGCTCGAACAACACCCTGATGGACGGCGAGGCGAGCTTCAGCGCCGCAACCCGCGGCGGCCGCAACCTGCACTTTGGCGTGCGCGAGCACGCTATGGGTTCGGTGATGAACGGGATGACGCTGCACGGCGGCGTGCGCCCCTACGGCGGCACCTTCCTGATCTTCTCGGACTATATGCGCCCCCCCATCCGGCTCGCGGCGCTGATGGAGCAGCCGGCCATCTACATCTTCACCCACGACAGCGTAGGGCTGGGCGAAGACGGACCCACGCACCAGCCCATCGAGCAGCTCGCCGCCTTGCGCGCGATTCCGAACCTGGTTGATTTGCGCCCCGCGGATCCCGCGGAGACCAATGAGGCGTGGCGCTTCATCATGGAATACACGGGCGGCCCTGCCTTCCTCTCGCTGACCCGGCAAAGCGTACCCATCATCGACCGCGAGAAGTTCGCCTCCGCCAAGGGCCTGCGCCGGGGCGCCTACATCCTCGCGGAGGCCGGGGGCGGCGAACCCGCGGTGATTCTGATCGGGACCGGCTCCGAAGTTGCGGTCGCTCTAGATGCGCGCGACACACTGGCGAAGGAGGGAATCGCCGCCCGGGTGGTGAGCATGCCGAGCTGGACTCTGTTCGAGCGGCAGACGCCGGGGTACCGCGACGCGGTACTGCCGCCCGCAGTGCGCGCCCGCGTATCGGTTGAAGCCGCCGGCCCCATGGGGTGGCGGCGCTGGGTAGGAGATGGCGGCGAGGTCGTGGCGATCAGCCGCTTTGGCGCCTCGGCTCCCGCGAAGGAGATCTTCAGCGAGCTTGGGCTCACCGCGGAGAACGTAGCCGCCAAGGCGCGGCAACTCCTCGGCCGCTCTCAGAAGGAGAGCGGCCGCGACAGCGGGTCAAGCGGCGAAGCCGCCGCGGGTCCCGCCGCGGAGGGGGTGGACGAATAGGGAATGGAGAACGGCACGATCACATATTTCACACGAGGAACATCATCATGAGCACCGACATCACTAAGCCGTTGCTCCGCCTGCACGGGCGGGGGCAGAGTGTTTGGCTGGATTATATCCGTCGTGATATGCTGCGGAGCGGAGAGCTGGCGGACAAGATCGTCGAGTGGGGGCTGCGCGGGGTGACATCGAACCCGACTATCTTCGAAAAGGCGATTGGCGGGAGCGACGACTACGACGAAGCGTTCCAGGAACTGGCGAGCGAGGATCTGACGCCGGACGAGGCTTTCGAACGCATAGCGGTGGCCGACATCCAGGCGGCGGCCGATCTGTTCCGGGGTATTTACGACGAGAGTGGCGGCACCGACGGTTTTGTCTCGCTGGAAGTTTCTCCCGAGCTGGCGCGGGAGCCGGAGCGCACCATCCTCGCGGCGCACCGGCTGTGGAAGGCGACAAACCGGCCGAATGTGATGATCAAGGTGCCGGGCACCGCCGACTGCCTTCCCGCCATCGAGCAGTTGCTCTTCGACGGGCTCAACATCAACGTCACGCTGCTGTTTTCGCGCGAGGGATACGGGCGGGTGGTCGATGC
>JBBSMO010000374.1:0-3617 GCA_038233155.1 Longimicrobiales bacterium | reverse complement strand
CTGATCCGGTTCTTCAGGCCCAGCCTGCAGTACGATGAAACGGCCACCGAGGCGGCGCGCGCCCGTGCCCGCGCCGCGGTAGATCCCGTACAGGCGGTGGTGCTCAAAGGCGAGAAAATCGTCGGTGCGCACGAGCAGGTCGGCGAAATCGAGGCCGAGCGGCTGCGTGCCTATCAAGTCGCGCTCCCCGCATACGCGGGCAACCTAGGCGGGATTCGCTGGGGACTCTCCGCGGGTGCGGTGCTCTACAACCTCTTCGTTCTGGTCATTCTCGGGGTGGTGCTCCTCCTCTTCAGACCAACGCTTTACGCGCATTTCCGCTCCGTCGTGCTGCTCGCGTTGTTGGTTGTCGCCGTCACGGGTGTCGCCGCGCTGCTTGCGCGGCTCGAACTGCCCGCTGAGCTGATCCCGGTCACCTTCGCCGCCCTCATCGTCAGCGTCCTTTGGGATGGGCGGCTCGGCCTCATCTTCGCCCTGCTGCTCGCACTGCTCATGGGCGGCCAGAGCCCCTACCTGGGCATTTCGGCGCCCTTCACCATTGCCCTCGGCGGGGCAGCGGCCGCGTTCAGCGTGCAGGTCGTCCAACGCCGTTCGCGAACCTGGCACTTCATTTCCATCATCTCGATTGCGTACATCGCGGCGGCCATAGCCCTCGGTCTGCTGCGTTCCCGCGGGATCGAGGAGGTGCTCGAATCCATGGCGTGGGGCGCGGGGAATGCCATCGTCGCCTCTCTGCTGGCCATCGGGTTTCTGCCGCTGCTCGAGTCGTTCACCCGTATCACCACCGACCAGACATTGCTCGAGCTGTCGGACCTCAACCGCAAGCTCCTGAAGAAGTTATCATTCGAGGCCTCAGGTACTTATCACCATACCATCAACGTCGCCAATCTCGCGGAAGCTGCCTGCCACGCCATCGGTGCCCATGGCCTGCTTGCCCGCGTGGGCGCCTATTATCACGACATCGGCAAGCTGGCGAAGCCGCAGTATTTCATCGAGAACCAGCCGAAGGGGCGTAACCCGCACGACAAGCTGAAACCGGCGACCAGCGCCGCCATCATCCGCAGCCATGTGACCGAAGGGTTGAAGATGTCCCGCGAGGCGGGGCTGCCGGAAATCGTGCGGGACTTCATCGCCGAACATCACGGAACGCAGCGCATCTCGTTTTTCTTCGACAAAGCGAAGGAGCTAGACCCGGACGGCGACGTGAATGCGGCGGATTTCACCTATCCCGGGCCGCGGCCGCGTACGCGTGAGACGGCGGTCGTCATGATGGCGGATTCGGTCGAGTCGGCTTCCAGAGTCCTGCAGGACCCCTCGCCGGCGCAGATCCGTGAGCTGGTCGATCGCATTGTGAGCACTAAAATCGCCGCCGGGCAGCTAGACGATGCGCCGCTCACGTTTCAGGAAATCGTGGTGGTCAAGCAGCAGCTCGTGAACGTCCTCGCCGGGATGTACCACCAGCGGATCGACTACCCGCCCCAGGCCACGGCGCCTGAACCGCTCAGCACCGCCGAAGCGGTCGCGATCAGCGGTGCCGCAACGGCCGGGTGAGCCTCCGGGGGGCGGAGAGTCCGGCTACCATCGATCTCGAGGACCGCAGCGGCGCCCGTCTGCCTGTCGGGCTGGCCGCGCTGAAGGCGGCTGCGCGCTCTGTACTGGCAGCGGAAGGTCGTACCGGCGGATCGCTATCCATCACCTTCTTGGACGACGTCGGCATCGCCCGGCTGAACGGGCAGTACCTGGACCGCCCGCACGCGACGGACGTCCTTGCGTTCGCCCTCCACCCGCCCGGGGCGCCGCCGGTTGGCGATGTGTACATCGGGGCCGAACAGGCGGAGCGGCAGGCAGCCGACTTACATATCGCGCCCGGCGAGGAGCTGCTGCGGCTGGTGGTTCACGGCACGCTGCACGTGCTGGGCTACGACCACCCGGATGGAGAGGAGCGATACGAAAGCGAGATGTTCCAGCGCCAAGAGGAGCTGCTGCGGCCGCTGATCGCGGCCCTGCCTGCCGTCTGAGGGGTGATCTCCTTCTCTGCCTGCCGCGCCCGCGCTGAATAGCCGATGTTGGTTGAGCTTCGCATTCGCAACTTTGCCCTGATCGAGGAGCTCGCTCTGCGGCTGGGCCCCGGGCTGAATGTGTTCTCGGGAGAAACGGGAGCGGGCAAGTCCATCATCGTGGGTGCTTTATCGCTCTTGCTTGGCGAGCGCGCGAGCGCCGACGTGATCCGGGCGGGCGCCGAACGCGCCAGCATAGAAGGGGTTTTCGAACTCGGTGAGGCCGGCGCGCTGGGCTGCTTGCTTGACGAGCGCGGCTTCGAGATGGATGCCGGCGGCCTGCTGATTCTGAAGCGCGAGGTAGCGGCCGAGGGGCGCAACCGCGCCTGGATCAACGGCTCGCCGGCCACTGCCACCGTGCTAGGCGAGATCGGCGCGGCCTTGGTCGATCTGCACGGGCAGCACGAACACCAAACGCTGCTCCGCCGCGACGAACAACGTTCGATCCTGGATGCCTACGCCGGGGCCGGACCGTTGGTAGATGATGTCGCCACCGCCCATTCGGTGCTACGGGAGGTGCGGAACCAGATCGAGACGCTGGCGGCAAGGCGCCGCGATGTCGAGCAACGAGCGGAGTTCTTGCGCTTCCGCGCCGACGAAATCGAGGTCGCCGGCCTAGATCCGGCTGAAGAGGAAGCCCTCGAGGCGGAGGCGCGCCGGCTCGGGCAGGTCGAAGATCTGATGGCCGCGGCTTCTCTGCTGCACGCGGCACTCAGCGAAGGCAGCCATTCGATCGTGTCTGCGGTCGCCGCTCTGCGGCGCCCGCTCGAGCAGCTCGCGCGCATCGATCCGCGTAGGGAGCCGCTGCAGGAGATCTTCGACACCGGCTACTACGCGCTCGAGGAGCTCGCCGGGCAGGTCGAGAGCTATGCGGAAACCCTCGAGCACGACCCGCGTCGGCTCGAGGAGATTCGCTCCCGGCTGGATCTGCTCTTCCGCCTGAAGTCCAAGTATGGGCAGACGCTCGCGGATGTGGTCGAAGTTGCGCGCCAGGCACGCGAGGAGCTCGATCTGATCGACAGCGGCGAGTTGGACCTGAACCAACTCCGCACCCGTGAAATCGACGCGGCTTCCGCGTTGCAGCAGTCGGCCGCGCAGCTCACGGAGGTGCGCAGGGCGGCAGCAGAGCGGCTGGAGGCGGAGATCTCGGCGGTTCTTCCCGAACTTGGGATGCAGGGCGGCACCTTCCGCGCGGCACTGCTGCCAGCGTCTGCTCCGGGAGCGGCGGGTGCCGAGGACATCGAGTTTCAGATCTCGATCAATGCCGGGCACCCGCTCCGGCCATTGGCGCAGGTTGCCTCGGGCGGCGAGCTGTCCCGGGTGATGCTCGCACTGAAGACGACACTCGCGCGGGTGGACGCCGTTCCTACTCTCGTCTTCGACGAGGTAGATGCTGGCATCGGCGGCCGCGTAGCGACACAGGTTGGCGCCAAGATGCGCGAGGTTGCCGGGCATCACCAAGTCTTTGCGATCACCCACCTCCCGCAAATTGCCTCCCGCGCCCACATCCACCTGCTAGTGGAGAAGGCGGATCACGACGGGCGCGCCGTTACCACCGTG
>JBBSMO010000373.1:0-3619 GCA_038233155.1 Longimicrobiales bacterium | reverse complement strand
GGAGGTGCGTCCTGTTTAGATGGAGAAAATCATCATCTAAGTACGTCCGCCACCAACCGGGCTCCCGCGCGGTTGACGGGCCAGGCCGCGAAAACGCATCTTCGCGGGACTGTTCCCCTAGATCCGGCTCATCATGCATCGGACAATCTGTCTCCTCTTGCTGTCTCTGACGGCGGCGTGCAGCCGCCCCGCTGAAATCGAATCGGCCACCCCCGGCGCAAGCGGCGGCGATGCCGCCACAGCCAGGGCATTGCTCGGCATTCAGCAGCGAGTCAAGGTGCCAAATCTCGACGACCGGCGCTTCAGCTACCTGGATCTGTGGAAGGCGCTGGAACCGATCACTACGGCTGGTTCTCCGGTGCGCGTCGAGGAGATCGGGCAGTCGGGAGAAGGACGGCCGCTGAGGCTGCTCGCCTTCGGCACGGGGCCGGTGAGCGTTCTGCTCTGGTCGCAGATGCACGGCGACGAGTCTACCGCGACGATGTCGCTTGCAGATCTGTTCGCATGGTTCGCGCTCTCGCCCGATGACCCGCGGGTGGAACGTCTCGCCCGACAGTTGACGATCTATGCAATCCCGATGCTCAACCCGGACGGCGCCGAGCGATTCCAGCGTCGCAACGCCTACGGGATCGACATCAACCGGGACGCCCGTGCGCTCTCCACTCCCGAGGGGCGGGCGCTGCGGGCCGTGCAGCAACGCTTGCAGCCGGACTTCGGCTTCAACCTGCACGATCAGAACGTTCGCACGCGCGTCGGCGGAAGCGAACGTCTGGCCGCCATTGCGCTGCTCGCGCCGCCGCCCGATGGCAGCGGCCGCGGCAGCCCCGGCTTCCAGCGGGCCGAAAGGGTCGCGGCCACGATACGGGGAGCTATCGAGCCCTTGGTCGGCGGCCACATTGCCCGCTACGACGACACCTTCAACCCGCGCGCGTTCGGCGACCTGATGCAGAGCTGGGGCACCAGCACGGTGCTGATCGAAAGCGGCGGCTGGGCAAACGACCCTCAGAAGCAACACCTCCGCGGGGTCAACTTCGTCGCCCTCGTCGCCGCGCTCGAAGCCATCGCGAGCGGCGATTATGCCCGCATCGACCCCGACCTGTACCGCACGCTTCCCCCGAACGGCCGCAGCGCAACCGATCTGCTCATCACGGGAGGTACCCTAGTCCTTCCCGGCCTCGAGCCCATCCAAACGGACATTGCCGTCGAGTACGACCAGCCGCTGCTGAAGCGGGGCGGCGAAGTGGCGGAGATCGGGGATCTGCGCGAAACCATCGCCCGCGACACGTTGGATGCGCGCGGCCTCTTCATTCATCCCGATAGGGCCGCCACCGCGGCCGATACCCTCCCGATGAGAGTCGGGTTTCCCGCTGCCTTCTCGATTCGCCGCGGTGCCGCGGCATCCAGCGAGGCAGTGTGGATGGTGCAAGACGGCGGTCCCTGCCGCCTTGACACTACCGCAAATGATTGCGGATAACCGCATATGCTATAGGCGGATGCAACGGATTAGCTAAGCTCTTTCGAGATCGATTTCCAGCGAGTGCAGGCCCTACCACCGGGGGACAAGCCCCTCGATCGCTCAGCCTTGTTCGCGCGCTAAGCGCAGCACGAGATGCCGTTTCACGTCCGGCCACTCGGTTGCCAGAATGCTGTACATCACGGTGTCCCGCACCGTGCCGTCGCGCCTCGCCGCGTGGTGCCGGAGGACACCGTCCCGCCTCGCTCCGAGCGCCTCGATAGCACGTTGCGAGCGGAAATTGAAGTTGTTCGTGCGCAGTCCCACGACTTGGCAGTGCAGGGCCTCGAAAGCGTGGGTCAGGAGCAGCAGCTTGCACGCCGTGTTCACACGACTGCGCTGCCAACGCGCCGCATACCAGGTGTAGCCGATTTCGAGCCTGTCGATAGCCGGCACAATATCGTGATAGCGGGTGCTGCCGATGATCTCGCCTGAGTCCAGCTCCCTCACGGCCCAGGGAAGCATGTGCCCTGCCCCCTGCCCCGCCAAGGCGTCGGCGATGTAGCCGGCGGTCTGTTCCGGCTCAGGTACCGAGGTGTACCAGAGCTCCCAGAGCCGGCCATCCGCAGCGGCAGCGGCGAGCCCCGGTTCGTGATCTGCCGTAAGCAGCGGCTCGAGACGGACGCCGCGCCCCTCCAGGACGACGGGCTCAGGTGTGATCACATGGAAGTCATCGGGTTCCCAGAAACGGGGCAGCACCGCTCAACGGGGACCTGGTGCCGGATCGCGGCCCGGTCCCCGCATCGGGAGCAATGTCGCGAAGCGGCCGGCAAGTGCTCTTCAGGGAAAGAGCATATCTACGGGCATCGCCCAACCCGGAACAGCCGGCTCAGCCTCGGCCGTTTCGCCACGGCGGTACACCGTTGGCTCCATGGGAGCGCTGGCGCGGAAGACGCGCACCACGTCGTCGCCAAGCAGATCGACATCCCAGACGACCTGTGTCCCGGCGGCGAAATAGTCAGAGCGCTTGGCGGCCATCTCTGCTTCGGCGCGGGGGCCGTAATTACCCTCACTCCGCACCTCGGCGGCGAAAGACGGAGCGCCTTGGAAGAACTTCATGGTGAGGTCACCCACGTAGTAGGCAGCAGCTGGGCTGAATGACTTTCGGTGCGGCAAGTCGACGACGAACGCACTGTTGTCGCTTACCGCGTACCCCGTACCCGTATGGCGCGCGTGAGCGCGCAAGCTTGCGTAAATTTCTCCGCCTGCGTAGTTGGGCAACCCCCCGGTAGGGCTCATCCGGATGATCTTCCCACCGACGATTTCCGCCTTGCCGTCAACACGGTACAGCTCATCGACGAGAGTGTCGGTGGCAGCGCTCATCTACAATCTCCTCCGCATGGGTGGGCAATGGCGCGAGCCATGTCAAAAAAACACCGGCTCCTGGTACGCGCCAAAGACTTCTTCCATGGCGTGGCGGATTTCGAACAGCGTCGCGTAGGCGCGGACCGCGTCCAACATCGGCGGGATGACGTTCTCGCTGGAGCGCGCGGCGGCCTGCAAGGCAGCGAGCGTACGGTCCACCTCGTCCTGACTGCGTTCGCGCCGCATCTGCGCCATCCGCTCGCGCTGGCGCACCTCCGCCTCGGCGGTGACTTTGAGCAACGGGATCTCGAGCGTTTCGCCCTCGACGGTGAACTCGTTGACGCCGACGATGGTTCGCTCGCCGGTCTCGATCTCGCGCTGCTGCCGCTGCGCCGAGCGGCCGATCTCGCGCTGGAAGTAGCCCATCTCGATGCCGGGCACTACGCCGCCGAGTTTGTCTACCTCAGCGAAAATCTCTTCGGCGTCCCGCTCCATCTCATCGGTCAACGCCTCGAGGTAGTACGAGCCCGCGAGCGGGTCGATGCTGTTCGGAACGCCGGTCTCGTACGCTAGCACCTGCTGCGTGCGCAGTGCGATCTGCACCGCCCTTTCTGTGGGCAGCGCCAGCGTCTCGTCCATCGAGTTGGTGTGCAGCGACTGCGTCCCGCCGAGCACCGCCGCCATCGCCTGATAGGCGACCCGCACGATGTTGTTTTCAGGCTGCTGCGCCGTCAGCGTCACGCCGGCGGTTTGCGCATGTGTGCGCAGGCGCCAGCTCGCCGGGTTCTTGGCTCCGAACCG
>JBBSMO010000372.1:0-3621 GCA_038233155.1 Longimicrobiales bacterium | reverse complement strand
TCTCACCGCCGAAAACCGCCGCACCTTGTATGTTCCACCCGGGCTCGCACATGGTTTTCAGACGCGTACCGACAATGCCGAGCTCTTGTATCATATCTCTGCCCCCTACGAGCCGTCCGCTGCCCGCGGGGTGCGTTGGAATGATCCATTCTTCCAGATCTCCTGGCCGGCGGAGCCCCGCGTGATCTCGGATAAGGATCGTGCCTACTCGGACTTCCTTCCGTGAAGAGGGTGCTCGTGACCGGTGCGACGGGATTCGTCGGGCGTCAAACGATCGTACCCCTTTTGGAGCGGGGATATGAGGTGCATGCTGTTTCACGGTCCCGGCCGCCCTCTTGGGCAAGCCGGGTCCACTGGCACCAGGCGAACTTGTTGGACGGCACCGCCGCCGCCATTCTTGTGGGCAGGACCGAGCCCACTCATCTTCTTCACCTGGCCTGGTACGTTGAACCGGGCTTGTTCTGGAGTTCCTCCCAGAATCTTCAGTGGGTCGGCGCTAGCATTGAACTCGTCCGCGCATTCTTCGCCGGGACAGGGAGACGGGCGGTGCTCGCCGGTACCTGCGCAGAGTATGATTGGGCCTTCGGGCGCTGCTCTGAGGTCGCGACTCCACTCGCGCCCATCACCCTTTATGGAGCCTGCAAACACGCGGTGCAGGTCGCAGTGGATGCCTATGCGAGAGAGCGCAGTCTGAGCGTCGCTTGGAGCCGGCTTTTTTATCTGTACGGGCCGCACGAGCCCGCTGAGCGCTTGGTACCTTCGGTGATCCGAGCGGTGCTTGCCGGTGAGTCCGCGCGGTGTTCCCACGGACAACAGGTGCGTGATTTTCTGCACATCGAGGACGCGGGATGCGCATTCGTGGCTACGTTGGACAGTGAAGTGGAAGGAGCAGTCAACTTGGCATCCGGCACGCCGGTCACCATCGAGCGTCTTGTCCGGAGCATCGCCGCTCAAAGTGGGCAAGAGGATTTGCTGGAGCTTGGCGCACTGCCGGCGCGCCCGGGAGATCCAATGGTGCTCACCGCGGACGTGGATCGGCTGTTCAATGAAGTGGGTTGGCGTCCGGCGTACACTCTTGATCGGGGTATCGAAGCCACGCTCGATTGGTGGCGGGAGCAACTGCCATGAACGTCACCTCTCGCGAACCTCGCACACAACCTGTGGAGCGTTGCCCCCTCTGCGACGGGAGCGACACCCCGGTGCTTTTTCGCTCGAAAGATCGGCAGCACGGTACGCCGGGCGAGTTTCAATACCGGTGCTGCAGGCGTTGTGCAACCGTGTTTCAAGATCCTCGTGTCCGAGCGGATGATCTAGGCCTGTGCTACCCGCCGGAGTACGGGACGCACCAGAGGCCGGCCCGTCCGCCTGCACCCGACCCGCCGCCCACGCCCACGATGCGGGGAGCACTGCGGGAAGCTGTAGCCGCTGCGGCGCGAGGGCAGCCTCAAGTGGGTTTCGCCGGCCGGATCGGTCAACTGCTGGCAGTCAACCGGCGTTTCCGCGAGCGGTCGTGCTGGGGGCTCCCGGACGAATTGATCCCTGACTCCGCTCTTCCGGGCCGCGCCTTGGACGTGGGCTGCGGAGCCGGACTGCTGATGATCAAACTGCGGACCGCCGGATGGGAGGTGGAGGGAGTCGAGTGGGATCCGGCTGCGGCCGCGGTCGCGAGGGAGACGAGCGGAGCAACGGTGTGGGACGGCGACTTTCAACATGCAGACCTTGTGGTCTCGGGCTACAACCTGCTCGTTCTGAGCCACTGCTTCGAGCACCTCGGTAACCCTCGGCAGGCTCTCCGGAGAATCTATCAACTGCTCGCACCGGGTGGGCGGGCGGTGCTGTTTTACCCGAACCCGCATTCTCTGGGCGCCTCGCTCTTCCGAGCCGCCTGGTTCAACTGGGATCCTCCGCGTCATCTGGTTCTACCCCCTGCCAAGTCGCTGGCGGAGGCGGCAGAGGCCATTGGTTTCACTCGTGCCACCTTTCGGACGGCGAGTCCGAACGGGCGAGTTGACTTCAAGCACTCTCGAGCTTCCAGAGCCGGTCGCACGCTCGAAGAGTTGCGACATCCGGAGGAAAGCGTTTGGGATGCTGCCGGAGCGGCTGTGGGGCAAGCGCTGAGCTGGACGGGGTTCAACGTCGGCGAAGAAGTTTTTCTGACGCTCTACAGGGGTGAAGGTGAGTCGCGTTGACGCTTTCCCAACTTTCGGATGGATAGACAAAGCGCTCCGGCCTTCCGCGATCCGTTGGGGCAAGGCGTTATGGAGCGAGCTTGAGGTCGCGCGGCAGCGGCTGACTGCAACGAACTTCTTATACGCTCCCTTGTTCTCGCTGGTCCTTCCTCTCGAAGCACGGAGCGCCGGGGTGGCCGCGAGCACCATCCGCTCGGTGAAGAGGCAAACCTATGGTCGATGGGAACTTCTCCTCCTGAGCGAAGGTGCCGCCACCCCGGATGCCCGGGGAATCGCCAGCTTAGGTGACGGCGATGCCCGCGTCCGCGTTATTGTGGCACCTGCGCGGCGGGGTGATTCAGCTTCCGTGATGAACGAAGCCTATCAGTGGGTAAGGGGAGAGTTTTCTGCGCTGCTGCTCCCCGGCGATTCGCTCGGCCGTGGCGCTTTGTATGCGGTTGCAGAAGTTCTGGATCGACATCCACGAGCAGACGTGATTTACACGGACGAAGATCAGATCATCGCGGAAGGGACCAGCGGTCACCCCTTCCGCAAACCGGAGTGGTCTCCCGAGTACTTTCTGTCGAGCGGATATCTGGGACGGCTGACGGTTTACCGCTCTGCGTGTATTCGGGAGGCGGGCGGTTTCCGGCCAGGGCTTGACGGCGCACATGAATTCGATCTGGCGTTGCGGGTTACGGAGCGCACCCAGCACATCCACCATGTTCCCAAGGTTCTTTACCACCGATCCGTTTCCCACTGGCAGCCGCGCCGGAGCACTTTGTTGGGCGTAGACGGGCGCCCGGCGGCGAGCAAGGCGCTGCAAGATTACCTCGATCGCAATTCTCCGGAAGCGACGGCGGAGATCGGGACGCAGCCTGACACCCAGCGAGTCCGATGGGGCATCCGGGGCTTGCCGCTGGTGACCGTGGTAATCCCGACAGCCGGATTCCGCCGCAACATTGGCGGAAAGGAGTTGGACCTCCTGGCAAACTGCGTGCAAAGCATAGTGGATCGTACAGGATATCCGCGTGTGGAGATCATATGCGTCGAGAACGGCGATCTCCCCTGTAGCACCCGAGAGGCCATCTCCGCTCCCATGCCCTTTCCCGTTCGCACTGTCACCTACGCGGAGAGGATGTTCAACGTCGCGGCGAAAATGAATCTTGGAGCGAAGGAAGCGCGCGGCGAACATCTGCTGTTCCTGAACGATGATACTGAGGTACTCTCGGCTGGATGGCTCGCAGCAATGCTGGAGTATTCGCAGTTGCCCGAAATTGGGGCGGTAGGTGCCAAGTTGTACTTCGATAACGGTTCGATACAGCATGCTGGAGTGATGATTCCGCCCGTCGGATCACCAGGCCACGTGTACTATGGTCTCGGGCCAGTAGAACAGATGGCAGTTTCCGATCTGGACGTCGTGCGAAACTACTCCGCCGTGACTGGCGCGTGC
>JBBSMO010000371.1:0-3622 GCA_038233155.1 Longimicrobiales bacterium | reverse complement strand
TCCGCACGCCCGCAGGCGTCGCGCGATGAGGGCGGCGACCTTCATATTTCTTGCGCTGCTGGTGCTAGGGGGGGCGTACTTCAACACGCAGATCATCCACGCCTCGGACTATCTGCTGCGGTCGGACGAAAACCGGCTCAGGGCACTGTCGACTAGTGCGCCGCGCGGCACCATTTACGACCGCAACGGCGAGATTGTGGCGCAGACCATCATGAGCCATGCCCTTTATCTCGAGCCAGGCGAAGGGAGCGAGCTGCGCGAACGCCTGAGCGACCTGAATGCGGTCCTGCACCTGGACGCCGAAGAAATCGAGCGGCTGGACGAGGAGATCGGCGAGCAGCGCGACGAGCGGCTGCTGGTTTCCCGCGCGCTCAGCTTCGAGCAAGTTTCCTGGATCGAAGAACACCGCGGGCAGATCCCCGGTGTAGCGCTCGAGGCGCAACCGGTGCGCGAATACCCCGAAGGTGCCGCGGTCGCGCACCTGGTGGGCCATGTGGCGGAGATCAGCGGCGACGAACTCGCCGACTCGGCTTGGGCAGAGTACGAACTGGGCCAGATGATTGGCAAGAGCGGGCTCGAGCGCGAATACGAGCAGCAGCTCGGCGGCACCTTGGGGACGCGCTACATAGAGGTGGATGCGCGCGGTCACACGGTCGGCCAGTTCTTGGGAGAGCGCACCATTCAACCCACGCCGGGCGAGGACCTTCACCTGACACTGGATGTCGGGCTGCAGCGTTTCGCCCGCCAGATTTTCCCGCAGGACAAGCGCGGCGCCGTGGTGGCGATGGTGCCATCGACCGGCGAGATCCTGGCGATGTACAGCCACCCGAGCTTCGATCCAAACTTGTTGGTGGGCGGCGTGTCACCGCGGGAATGGAAGCAGTTGAACGATGATGCCGCCTCGCCGCTGCTGAACCGCGCCACGCACGGCATCTACCCGCCCGGTTCGACATGGAAGTTGGCCACGGCGCTGATCGGCCTGGAGAAGGGGTTGATCACTGCGTCCACGCGGATGCGGGAACCCTGCACCGGCGGGCTCTCTTTCGCCGGCCGCTACTCGCGCTGCTGGTACGCGCCGGGGCACGGTTTTCTGGATCTCGCCGGCGCCATCGCCAACTCGTGTAACGTCTACTTCTACCAGTTGGGCATCAAGCTGGGGATTCAGGAGCTGACGGAGGCGGGCACGCGCCTCGGCTTTGCCCGGCGCACCGGCATCGATCTGCCCTCCGAGGCGTCGGGCATCTTCCCGGCCGGTATCGAGTGGTACCGCGACCGCTTCGGTTGGCGCCCCCCGCCGAGCGAGGTGATGAACCTGGCGATCGGGCAGGGGCCGAACTCGCAGACCCCGTTGCGGATGGCACAGTTCTTTTCCGCCCTAGCTGGAGACGGTACTGCCCCGGCCCCGCACCTGGTGCGGCAGTCGGCTACCCAAAACGTTCCTGAAACCGACCTCAAGGTCAGCCCGCAATCGCTGAACTCGGTCCGCGTAGGTTTGGCCCGCGTGCTCGAGCCGGGCGGCACCGCCCACGCGGCGTCGCTGCAGCGCTGGAAGCTGTACGGCAAGACGGGCACGGCGCAGAACACCGAAGATCCCAAGCGGCCGCACGCCTGGTTTACCGGCTTTGCCGGGCCGCCCGCCGGTGCGCCGGAAATCGTGGTGGCGGTGATCGTCGAGCGCGGCGAATCCGGCTCGGGGACTGCCGCGCCGCTCGCCGCCAAGATTGCTGATTACTACCTGAACCGGAAGCATGGGTTTGAAACGCATTTCGGCCGGCAAACGCTCGCCGAGCGCGGCGGCGGGGCCGGGCGCAGCGCCGCTCCGGCCGCACCGCCCGCAGAATCGCCGGAGCCGCAGGTCGTGGGGGCCAACGTGACCCCCGCAATGATCCGCCCCCCGACCATCGGGCGTTGATCGCATAGCGTCAGCCGAACCTTGGCACGAAGCGCCAGCCCAAAGCAACTCTCCCACGGGTGAGACACGGTCCAGAGGGTCACGAGGTGCGGGATCGGAGGCCCACTACCCCCTTCTAACGCTGCGGATCGGGGGGGTCGTTACCCCTAAGCCAGAAGGAGTCTGGCTCCCCGGTTCCCAAGTCGTACTCTGGCAGTGCACCGCTGGATCTAGTTGTCGACGAGAGCAGCGCTGGATGAATGTGCCAATCTACCCCGCCAAACCATTGGTCAACTACCGCACAAACCCCGCCTTCGCAGAAGGCGCTGTATCGCCCGCCGAGCACGTGGAGCGCAAGGACGCCGATAAACGCCCAAGCGCAAAGAACGATTGCTAACGACGGTTTCACAATTCCAATCCTGTCGCTTTGGTTACCCATGTGCAGTTTTCTGGTTACTCAAGCCGTGGTTGCTGACCGCCGCCTGTGCGGGCCGTGTATGTGCCCGCCGTTGTTTGCGGTCGGAGGCTCCGGTGAGCACGTCTGCGAGAAACGGTAAGCCCCCATGCCGTCGCGCGCCAGCCCGGCCCGGACGAGGTCGCTGTCGAGGGGACTCACGAGCGCTGTGGCATCCCCTTCAGGAGGTCCTGGATCTCGCGCCGCTCCATCTCGCGGAACTTGCGTGTATCAAAGTAGCGCCGTGCCGCTAGAGAAGCGAAGCGAGCGAACTCGCCCGGCGGCTGCTCGTATAACGGGATTCCGTCGCGCGCGACGAGTGCCAAGAGCAGCGGATCCGCGCGGCGCAGGTCGCAAAGATCCACCGTCTGCGTCCCCAGCGCCTGAATCAGGTGGTTGGTCGCCGCGATAACGTCAACCGGACCGCCGCAAAGCACCCCGATGTCCAGATCGCGTGCGCGAGTATCGCCGCGCGCCGCGGAACCGAAGAGCACGAGCAGCCGGCACCCGAGATCCTCACCGAGTCGCCGTGCTGCAACTCGGATGCGGCCGAGCGGCGGAAGCTGCAGTGCTCCGATCGTCTCCATGCCCGGCAATTTAGGGCCTGACCGGCCACGCAGCCAGCGCGCGGCTGGCCCGCTGCCGCGTCCAGATGCCTACGGGGCGGGCCGCGGCGATAGCGGCCAAGGCGGCATTGTCGGGCTACCGTCGACGCGGCCGCGCCATGGCTGCTACCCGCTCAGCCCCGACATAGCAGCCAGCGGCATCGGGCGCACCTTGTGATCGTCTCTTCGGAATACGGAAACCCTGTTCGCCCAGTCTCATCCCGCCACCTGCTCAGGCGGTTGAAGCCGTACGTTGCCTTGAGAAAGATAACACGAGTCGAGGCGAAACGCTGGCGACCACCGGCTTGTCTGCTCAGCAGTGGCTCGACAGCAGCTCGTGCGGCGGTTGCCTGTCGCAAATCAGTCAAACCAACCGCCAGATTGCCAGCGTCATCGACAAAAAATACCCACCGAATCCTGGAACATTCGTCGCCCGTTTTCCGAACCTTTCGTCGTGGGGACATACTCCACAGTAACAGCACCGGTGATGCTAGCGCGGAAGAACGACGCGCCGGGACCAGCGAACCGATCTGCGCTGCGTGCCGCGCCGAAAATCGCCACCGCAAGCAGCGCCGCTCTGGACGCGGTAGTCCGCGATTGCCGAACATCGCCCGTCGAATTATCTTCCCACGATGGCAACCAACCACTTGGCCGATATTCTCAAACTCAGTA
>JBBSMO010000370.1:0-3630 GCA_038233155.1 Longimicrobiales bacterium | reverse complement strand
GGTGCACGCGCCGGCGCCCGCACCACCGCCGCCGCCCGCGGCTCACCCCTCGGCTGGCTTCTCGATGCCAGCGGTGCCGCAGGGCGGGGTGCGCGATTCCGGCCGGCTCAACGACCGCTATACCTTTGACCGGTTTGTCGTTGGCAACAACAACCAGCTATCCGCGGCGGCGGCGCACGCCGTGGCGGAAGCACCGGCGCGCACGTACAACCCGCTGTTCATTTACGGCGGGGTTGGGTTGGGGAAGACGCACCTGATGCACGCGGTGGGGCAGGTGGTCCTTGAGCGTCACCCCTCGAAGCGAGTAGTCTATCTGTCATCGGAGCGGTTCACGAATGATCTGGTGAGCGCCATCCAGGGTGGCACGATGGCGGAGTTCCGCAGGCAGTACCGGCAAATCGACCTGCTGTTGGTAGACGATGTGCAGTTCCTCGAGGGCAAGCGGCAGACCCAGGAGGAGTTCTTTCATACCTTCAACGCCCTGTACGAGGCGCAGCGCCAGATCGTGCTCACCTCAGACCGGCCGCCGAAGGAAATCGGGCTCGAGGACCGGTTGATCTCGCGCTTCGAGTGGGGCCTGGTCACCGACATCCAACCGCCGGATTTCGAGACCCGGGTCGCCATCCTCCGGAAGAAGCTCGAGGAGGACGAGCTCGAAATCGCCGATGAGCAGGCGGTGCTCGATTTCATTGCCCACAACTGTACCTCATCCGTCCGCGAAATCGAGGGGGCGGTGATCAAACTGCTGGCCTTCTCGTCTCTCACGCGCCGGGAGATCAACCTGGATCTCGCGCGGGAAGCGCTGGGCGGCACGCTGCGGCCCGATGCGGCGGGTGGCGAGCAAACGTCGCCCCATGATGTGCGGCGTCTGGTAGCGGCGGAGTGGGGGGTCACTCCCGACGGGTTGCAGTCCAAACGCCGCACCAAGGATCTGACGGTACCGCGGCAGGTTGCAATGTTTCTGATCAAGGAGCGGTTTGACCTTTCTCTCGTCGATATCGGGAAACTATTTGGCGGTCGCGACCACTCGACGGTGATCCATTCCGTCGCCAAGGTGGAGGAGGAGATGGCCGCCGACGAAGCGTTCCGGGAGCGGGTCACCAGGCTGCGGGCTTCCGTCTTTTGAAGGTGTGGACACCGGCTGTGGATGAGCTGTGGAACGATGTGGGCAAGCGGGGGCTTCGTGGATAGGTGTGGATGTTGTGGATTGCGCGGCCGTTTTGCACACTCCGCTTCCACAGCGCGCAGCCGGGTTCAGGTGCCGGCAACCAGCATGGATACGCCTTCCCGCCGGGGGTTGTCCACGATTCCACACCGCCTACTACTGCGGCTATATTTTCTAAGTAAGAAGGAGTAGAACAACACTCGTGGAGAAAGCATACCGTTTTCCTATCGAAGAGCAATGAAATTCACCATCACACGTGAAAACCTGCAAGCAGGGTTGGCCGCGGTGGCGGGGAGTGTGCCTACCCGTACCACGCTGCCCGTGCTATCCAACATTTTGCTGGAAGCAGATGACAACGGGGTGCGGCTGAGCGGCACGGACCTGGACACCGCGGTGTCCGTTCTGGTCGCCGCCGACATAGAGGAGCCTGGCGCAATCACTGCCCCAGCCCGGAAGCTACAGGAAATTGCCCGGGAACTTACCCCTGCACCGGTCAATGTAGAAACGCAGGGAGATGCCATCTCGATATCGAGCGGCCGGGCCAAGTTCCGGCTCAACGGGCTGCCGAAGGACGAATTTCCGGCATTCCCGGAGGTAGATTTCCAGACGTCGTGGAAACTTACGGGCAAGGAGCTGCAGCAGCTCATCTCGCACGTCTCTTTTGCCGTGTCTACGGAGGAAACCCGTCCGATCCTCAACGGGGTGCTTTGGGAGCTGCAGGATAATGAAATGCGGATGGTGGCGACCAACGGCCACCGCCTCGCCAAGATGATCATCCCGCAACCAGAACTGGCCACGGAAAACGAGTTGATCGTTCACCCGCGCGCTCTGCAGCAGGTGGATAAATTGCTTGGAGGGGAGAACGAGGTGCAGATCGCGCGCTCGGAAAATCACCTGTCGTTCCGCGGAGACGGGACGCAGATTTTTACCCGGCTGATCGAAGGCCCGTACCCCGATTACGATCAGGTCATTCCCAAGGACAACGACAAAACGCTGATCGTAGATAAAGCCGCGCTGAACGCGGCGATTCGCCGCATGGCGATCGTGGCGAGCGACCAGACGCACCGCATCCGCCTTTCTCTAGGCGGGCCGATGTTGAAGTTTTCGGTGCAGACGCCGGACTTGGGAGAGGCTACCGAGGAGCTGCCGGTCGAGTACGAAGGGGAACCACTCGAGATAGGCTTCAACGCCAACTACCTGCTCGAACTGCTTCGCTATATGCCGGCTGACGAAGTCAAGATGAGCTTCAAAGCCCCGGAGCGCGCCGCTACCATGGAACCAGTGGGCAACGAGGATACGCCGGATTTCCTCTGCTTGGTGATGCCGCTTCGGCTGCTGGATTGAGGTGAGTTGGTTGCTACCGCCGCGCGGAGTTCTCCTTAGGCGCGGCCTGCAGGGTGCGGAAGCTCGACGATTCCGGAGTACCGGGCGGTGGGAGCTTCGCGGCTCAAGAGCCGGCCGCGGCGGGAGCCGGTAATGCGGTTGCGCAGCAGCTCAAGCCAGCGCTCCCGGGTGTTTTCCCCGGGAGCGGCGCCCGGCCCGGACGAGGCGTCGACGAGCACCTCGGTCGCGCTATCGATATCGCCCAATTCGAGCAGGTGATGGTGGATGAGCTGTCGGATCTGCTGGTCTTCCGTAGCCGTGCCCATCATGTGGAGCATCTGAATGGCGAAGTCCGTCGTATCCGCTTCGCGGGCGGCGTCAACATAGGCTGCGAGCTCCGCCTCGGCACTCGGACATTCTTGGCCGAGCAGCAGGAAAGCAAGGGTTCCGCGGGTGCGTACCGCTTGCGGCGCCAGCCGGATCACCCGCCTGCACAGGTCAATGGCCGCGTTGTAATGCGTGGTTTCGAGGTACTCGTCGATGGCGCGGCCGAACTGCTGCAGTGCCTTCCGCGGGTCGCCTTTTCCGATGCAGCGGTCGGCCAACCCCGTGTAGTACAGCGCGCGGTGATCGGGCGCTGGCTCGTAGCGGCGCCGCTTCCGCGACGACTCGCTCTCCGCCGCTGCGCCCTGGCGCGGCCGGAGAAAGCCGGAAATCATATCGCCGAGCATAGGACCTGCCGGGTCGCTGTGGAACGAAAGTCAACTTCTCGTTCATAGTTTCGGCAGGAGCGCCGCCTTTCTTGAGCGGCGGCAGCACCGAGGCCTTCCCCGCCGTTATATTACACCCGGCCGGTTTTTCGCTATTCTGAACCCACCGGTAGCGGACGGCTCTCCCCCGTCCCTGCTCACCCGCCCGACGCGCTCCATTTCTTGAACATTCTCGTCCTCAACGCCGGCTCTTCATCGCTGAAGTTCCAACTGATTGAAACGGATAGCGACCGAATGGCCGCGGGTGCAGACCGCCGCCTGGCGCGCGGGGTGCTCGAGCGGATCGGCGGGGAAGCGGTGTACAGCCTCGCCGCGGAAGACGCGCCTGCCGTTCGGGGCACCGAATCGCTGCGCGACTTGCGGGCAGCCATC
>JBBSMO010000369.1:0-3650 GCA_038233155.1 Longimicrobiales bacterium | reverse complement strand
GCGCGCGCGCTGCCGCGGACGAGCGCGATGCTCGCAATGGAGCAGGCGCGCTTGCACCTGGATGCGAACCGCCCTTGGGCGGCGTGGCAGGTGCTGCGGGATCATGTGGATGGAGAAGATGTAGCACCGCCGGTCGCGCTGCTGGCCGCCCGTGCAGCGAGCGAGTGGGGCGGGTGGAGCCAGGTGCGGGGACTCCTCCGCGAGCAGCCGTGGTTGGCGCAGGCAGGCGGCGGTGAGGGCTATCTGTTGCTGGGCCGTGCCGAAGAGCAGGCGGGAGAGCGCGAGCGCGCCATGGCGGCGTATGCCGGTGCGGCCGGTGCTACGGCCAATGCGATCCGGGGCCCTGCCGAAGCCAGGCTCGGCAGGCTGTTGCGAGATGCGGGCGAGCCGCGGCGAGCCGCTGCGTCCTTTGCATCGGCCGCCTCGCATCTGCCCGACATCGCGGATTGGCTGCTGGCCCTCGAAGCGGAGGCGCGCGCCGCGGCCGGCGAAGCGGTGCCGGTGCGGGTCGGGTCGCTCGCGGGTCAGTCGCCGGCGGTGCGCATCCGTCGCGCTACCGCGGAAGCCAAGGGGTGGCTCGCGGCGCGCGACACCGCTCGCGCGATTGCAGGCCTCGAGCGGGAGGCCGGGGTGCTCGCCTCGCAGGGTGCAACCGGCGCGGCCGGTGAGTTGGCCCTTCTACGTGCACCGCTCCTGGAAGCGCTGGATCGGGAGGCGGAAGCCCGCGAGCTCCTGCGCGGCGTAGCGTGGGAACCGTCGGTTCCGAACCCCACACGCGTGCGCGCCGCCGCGCTGCTCAACGAGATCGCGGTCCACAACACCGCGGCGGAGGAGCTGGCGCGCGCGGCTGCCTACGAGGCCGCGCGGCGGCCGGGCGTCGCCGCGCGTGCCCTGCGCAACGCGCTGAACGGTGACATTCCAGATGACGGCAGCATGCGCCTGCGCTTAGGCAAGCTGCTGTTCGACGCGGGCGACATGAATGGGGCGCGCCCCGCCCTGCTCGGTGCCGCGGCCCGGCTCGGTGCGCCTGAAGCAAAGGCGGAAGCTGAATTCTACGCAGCGCGCGCACGGTATCGGAAAGGCGATAAAAAGGGTGGCCTGGCGGAGTTGCGAACCCTGGCAGCGCAGCGGCCCGGCACCGCGGCGGCGGGCAGTGCTCTCTTTCTTCTGGGAGACGCGAGTGCCAAGATCGAAGATGCGATCACCCTGTACCGCCGCGCCGCGGCGATCCCGGCCTCGCCTGATGCCAGGGAGGCGCTGCTCCGCGTAGGCGACCGCGAGCTGAAGACCAAAGACCCGGCCGCCGCTGTCCGGGCGTGGTCGGAATATGTGAGCCGCTATCCGCGCGGCGAGGAAACCGCGGAGATCGCGTTTCGAACGGGACTGCTCCAGGAGCAACGGGGGCAGCGTGCCGCGGCGCGCGAAATGTTCGCCGCTGCCACGCGGGCGGACCCGCTCTCCTACTATGCAATCCAGGCGGGGGCTCGCATCGGGGTAGATGTGTTGGAAGCGGTGCTCGAAGTCCCGCGCCCGTGGCCCGGCCTGGCCTCCGATCCGGTAGATGCGGCCGCCGCGCTGCACCGCCTAGATTTGCTGGCAGAGGCGGGGCTGGAAGACGAGTGGGACGAGGAGCGGGAGGCGGCGATCCGCAGCTTCCGCCAGCGTCCCGCGGCTCTCGTTTCTTTCGCGGAAGGGCTGCGCGACCGAAACCACCCGCTCAATGCGATCCTCCTCGGCCGCGAACTCCTCGAGGTTCGCAATGGCACCTGGGATGTTCGCCTGCTCCGCCTCGTCTTTCCCTTCCCCTATCGCGAACTGATCGAACGAGAGGCGGAGCGCGCGGGTGCCGACCCCATGTTGCTGGCCGGTCTGATCCGTCAGGAATCTACCTTCAGGGCAGGTGTTCACTCGCGGGTTGGGGCGGCGGGCTTAGCGCAGATCATGCCTGCTACAGGCCGCTGGCTAGCCCCCAAGATCGGCATCGACGAGTACGAGGACCGGCTGCTGCTCGTGCCCGAGGTGAACGTCCGCATGGGCGCCCGCTACCTGGCAGATCTGGTCGAGCGCTATGATGGAGCGCAAGATCTCGCCCTAGCCGGCTACAACGCCGGCCCTTCGCGCGCCAGCCGTTGGCGGCGCGAACTCGGCCATTCGCAAGACGTGGACTCCTTCCGCGATCGCATTCCATATTCGGAAACCCGCCACTACGTCAAGGTGGTGCTGCGCAATGCAGCCGTCTACCGGGCGGTTTACGGCAACTGAGCAGGGGGCGAAACGCGCGGTAGGGAAGGACAGGAGGGCCGCAGAGCCGCGGCGCGCACGCATCCTGCACATTCCTCCTCATCCGCAGCATCGTTTTTCCTCGCCTCCAGCTCGCCTTCCGCAGTGAACAACACCCGCCAAAGCTGGCGCAGACAAGCAGATACGGCAGACCTTCGGGAGCTCTGGGATCTGCTCCGCGGCTCGCGCGAAACAGCCGGCGCGTCTGGCAGTCTGCACGTGAAGTCGCTTCTTGCACGAGTCGCTCTCCGCGGACTTCATGAACGCGGCGCGACCTCCGAAGAGATTGCCGCGGCCATCGGGCTCACCCCGGCCCACCTCCGCAGTTTGCAGCTTCAGCCTCACGAATGACCCCGTTCTCCCCGGCCCTGTCGCCTCCCGAACCGCCCGCCCGCATGATCAACAACTTGATGTCCGCCTTTTTTGCCCGCCCGCCCGAGGATGCGGAGCAGGTCAAGCGCACCATCCAACAGCTCGAAAGCCGCGCCTGGTCCGCTCCTTGGGATCTGAAGCCCCGTCTGTACAGACGCATGGCGCAGGTCTGCCTCAACGCGGGTGACCGCCAGCGGGCGCTGGTCTTCTTCGGGCTGGGAATTGACGCCTACCTGATCACCAACCAAGTGGATGCCGCTGCTGCCTTGTGCCGCGATGCGATCTCAGCGGTGCCGGAGGTGATCCGGGCCCGGTGCACGCTCGCGTTTCTCTCGATCCGCAAGGGTCGCGCGGAAGAGTTCGACCGCCTGCTTGCCGATTATTTTAGGGCTGCCCGCCGCGCTGGCCAGGAACGGCTGGCTGCCGAGCGCCTCGAGCTGATGGCGGAGGTGACGGACGCGCACGACATCCGCCTGCTGCTCGGCCACTATCTCAAGGAGCTCGGCGAGCCCGAAGTGGCCGCGGCCGTCTTCGACGCGGTCCTCTCGGAGCGCAACGGAAAGCCTGCAGCCAAGGCCGACAGCCAGCAGGTACGTTGGGCGCGCGCGCTACGCGTCACTCTCACCGGCGTTGCCCGGCGGGTGGAGGCAGCGGCCTGAATCGCTTCTCGAGGGCACCCCGCGATTGAAGCCGCTACGGCTGGCGTGCGGATTGCAACTCGCGGGGAACAAGGGCAGCAAGGCATGGTCGCGAACCAGAGGTGATCGATGAGCAAACAGAGTGTGATTTCCATCGCCGCGACATTGGCGGTTTTACTCAGTGCGGCCGGTTGCCGGGGTGACAACCTGTTTTCCGAACCGGGGAGCACCGGGGGCGAGCAAAATCCGGGCTCGATCGTAGGCCAGGTGACCGCTGCGGGAGTCCCTGTCGGCGGCGTTACCGTTATCGTTGTGAATACCGACTCAGCAAGTACAGATTCGCAGGGTCAATACCGGGTG
>JBBSMO010000368.1:0-3658 GCA_038233155.1 Longimicrobiales bacterium | reverse complement strand
GTTCTTTTCAACTGGGGTCCAGTACTTGGTCGCCAGCGCGAGCGCCTGGATCCCGAACGGGTCCAGCAGCGCCGCGAGCCGCTCGTTCTCCAGATCCCGCGTCAGATTGCCGGACAGCAGATAGCCGACCAGCAGCACCACGCCGCCGACGTAGTTGGGCAGCATCTGCCGCGTCAGCGCCGCCAGCGCAAAAAAGATCGCGCCGGTGAAGAGCAGGTTCGGCAGCACCAGCAGCAGATACGGCTGCAGGTATGCCGCCGCGCGGAACGCGCCGAAGCGCTCCGCATCCAGCCCCGGCAGCAGGCTCCCCACCGCGATGCCGAGCGGGATGCTCGCGAACACGAGCGCCGCGACCAGCCACGCCCCCACGAAGCGCCCGCCCAGATACGAAAAGCGGGTGATCGGCGCGGTGAAAAAGAGCGGGTGCATGCCCGTCTCGTAGTCGCGGAACACCGCGTTGCCGAGCAGCCCCGTCACGACCAGCACGCTGAACACGCTCAGGATCCCCGTCAGCACCGAGATCACGTACGGCGAGTTGACGCGGACGTTTCCGCCGCTCCCGCCGATCGCCATGTTGACGCTGCCCCACACCCCACCGATCGCGCCGACGAGCAGCACCGCGAGCGCGAAAAAGATCCCGAAGTAGACCCACGTCGAGATGCGGCGCAGGTAGTAGCGCAGCTCGAAGCGGACGGTCTCGAGGAAGCGACTCACGACTCCACCTCCGCGCCCGCGAGCACCGCCGCCTCCGGCCCACCGCGCGCCAGCATCGTCACGAAGTACACGTCTTCCAGATCCGGATCGACGGGGGCGAACCCGGCGTCCGGCTGCGTGTCGCTGAGCACGTGGATCACGGTGCGGCCGGCGAGCAGCTTGGTCGAGATCACGGCGTGGTCGCGCTCGAACGCCGGCAACTCTTCACGGTCCAGGATCCGCTTCCAGACGCGGCCCTTGAGCTCGTCGATCGCGCGCAGCGGCTCGGTTTCGAGCAGGATCTCGCCGCCGTTGATGATCGCCATTCGGCTGCACAGCTCCGCCACGTCCTCGACGATGTGGGTCGAGAGGATGACGACGGCGTTCTCGCCCAGCTCGGAGAGCAGGTTCAGGAAGCGGACTCGCTCCGCCGGGTCGAGCCCCGCCGTCGGCTCATCGACGATGATCAGCCGCGGGTTGCCGAGCAGCGCGACCGCGATGCCGAAGCGCTGCCGCATCCCCCCCGAAAAGCCGCCCAGCTTCTTTTTGCGGTGTTCGTACAGGTTGGTCTGCTCGAGCAGCGCGCGCACCGTGTCGCGGCGCTCGCGCCGGCCGGTGATCCCCTTCAGCACCGCGAAGTGGTCCAGCAACTCTTCCGCGCCGGCCTTGGGGTACACGCCGAACTCCTGCGGCAGGTAGCCAAGCGTGCGGCGCAGCTCGTCCTTTTCGGTGAGCACGTTGATCCCGCCGAGGTGCGCCGAGCCGGAGTCCGCCTCCTGCAGCGTCGCGAGCGTGCGCATCAGCGTGCTCTTGCCCGCTCCGTTCGGCCCGAGCAAGCCGAACATCCCCTGCGGGATGTGGAGCGACACGTCCTTGAGAGCTTCCGTGCCGTTGGGGTAGGTTTTGGAAAGGTGGCTGATCTGGAGCTCCATGGGCGTCGGTGGGTCCGGTGCGTGAAGGGTGGTGGCGAACTGCGCGGACAATCTATCACCTCCCGTGCTGAAACGGATGAAGCCGGCGTTCGGAAGACGCAGGGAATTTGTCAGGGGTGGGCGCTGACGGCGGGCGAACAAGCACCCGCTACCCCCACCTGTGCCTCACTCCTGAAATCGGTACCCCGCCCTGTGCACCGCCCGGGGCACCCTCACCGTGATCGAAGGCGACCACGGATCAACCTACTTTGCCCGCAACAGCCCCGCGGACCGAGCTGCGGTGCCGCCCGCTTGCGATTCCGAACTCGGGGTGCCAAGCTGCACACCGCGCGTTCGCCACGGCGAGCAACGGGCCCGCGCTCCCCTTCGTCCCGCACCATCCCCACTCCCGGCAGCGAAAAGACGCAACATGCCGATTATCGCGACGAGCGACCACTGGTACAAGAACGCCGTTATCTACGGCATCGATATCGGCACATTCATGGACGGCAACGGCGACGGAATTGGCGATTTCGCCGGCCTGACCCGCCGCATCGAGTACCTGAACCGGCTCGGCATCAACTGCATCTGGCTGCTCCCGTTCTTTCAGACGCCCAACCGCGACAACGGCTACGACGTGCGCGACTACTACGGCGTCGATCCGCGCCACGGCGACCTGGGCGATTTCGTCATCTTCCTTCGCGAAGCGCGCTCGCGTGGCATCCACGTCCTGATCGACCCGGTCGTCAACCAAACTTCGGACGAACACCCCTGGTTCCAGGCGGCGCGCAGCGATCCCGAGTCACCCTTCCGCGAATTTTACATCTGGACGGACGAGCCGCCCGAGCAGCCAAAGCAGGAGCCGATCTTTCCGGGGCAAGAGCAGAGCGTCTGGACGTTCGATGACGAGGCCGGCTAGTACTACTTCCACGAGTTCTACCACTTCCAGCCGACGCTGAATCACAGCCACCCGGAGGTGCGGGCGAGGTCAAAAAGATCATGGGCTTCTGGCTCGAGCTGGGCGTCGACGGCTTCCGGGTCGATGCGGCGTCGCACATCATCGAGGCCAAGGGCACGACGGATCCGCGCGATTCGCACGAGATCCTGAAGGAGTACCGCGAGTTCGCCGCGCTGCGGCGCGGCGACGTGGTGCTGATGGGCGAATCCGACGTCGAGCCGCACCAGCTGGCCGCCTTCTTCGGAGAAGGCGACGAGCTGCAGCTGCTCTTCAACTTCTCGACCGCGCCCGCGGCAGTTCGCCTCACCGGTGATCGGCAGGGGCGAATTCAGCTACAAGCAGGTCAACGTCGCGGCGCAGCATCTCGACTCGCGCTCGCTGCTGAGCTGGATGGAGCGCGCGATCCGCACCCGGCGCGAGCACCCGGAGTTCGGGTGGGGTGAGTTCGAGGTGCTCGATACCGGCGTGCCCACGGTGTTCGCGCACCGCTGCTCATGGCGCGGGCCCGCGGTGATCGCGGTGCACAACCTGGGCGAAAAGACGGCGACCGTGACGCTCGACCTGGGCGAGCCCGGCGAGCGGCCGCTGATCGACCTGCTGGGCGACCGCGAGCACCCACCGGCCAACGGCGGCGAGCACCGCATCAAGCTCGAAGGCTTCGGCCATCGTTGGTTCCGCATAGGAAGCTCTTTCAAGGATTGACCGATGAGCGACGAGCATCTGTGGTGGCAGAGCGGCGTGGTGTACCAGGTCTACCCACGCTCGTTCCAAGACTCGGACGGCGATGGGGTCGGCGACCTGGCGGGGATCACCCGCCGGCTCGACTACCTCGCGTGGCTGGGCGTCGATGCCGTCTGGGTCAGCCCGATCTACCCCTCGCCCATGGCGGACTTCGGCTACGACGTCAGCGACTACACCGGCATCCACCCGCTCTTCGGCACGATGGCGGACTTCGACCGGCTGCTCGAAGAAACGCACCGGCGCGGGCTCAAGCTGATCCTGGACCTAGTCCCGAACCATTCTTCAGAAGAGCACCCGTGGTTCCTGGAATCGCGCTCCTCACGCGACAACGCCAAGCGCGACTGGTACCTGTGGC
>JBBSMO010000367.1:0-3659 GCA_038233155.1 Longimicrobiales bacterium | reverse complement strand
TGGCCCGCCACGACAACGGAACGGGAACGCACATGCTGGCAGCAACTTCCGCTCCGGGCGGCTTCGACGGGGCGCGGCCGGGAGCCGGCCGTTGACGCCCCGGCAGCGCCGCGCTATCTTGTGAATGTTTTCACACTCTCCCGCTTCCCGCTGGCTGTGCATGCCCGTGCCGTCCGCGCGACCATCGAAAAAGATCTCCGAGTCCACCGTGCGGCGCCTGTCACTGTACCTGCGCTTCCTGGAGGAAGCGGATGGGAACGGCGTCTCCACCATCTCGAGCGACGAGCTCGCCCAACGCGGCGGCACCACTTCCGCGCAGGTGCGTAAGGATTTGTCGGTGTTCGGCTCCTTCGGCAAACGCGGCCTCGGGTATTCGGTTCCGGAGCTGCTTGAGGCGATCCGCGAAATTTTGGGATTGGGAGATGCCTGGCGTGTCGCGCTGATCGGCGCAGGGAAGATCGGCGCCGCACTCTTCTCGTATCGCCCGTTCCAGGAGCGGGGCTTCCACATTCATGCAGTGTTCGATTCCGACCCTGCAAAGATTGGCGAGCGCTGGGGCGATCTGTGCGTCCGCGACGATGCACACCTCGAGCAGGTGCTGGCGGAGCAGAAGATCGACATCGCCATCGTCGCGGTTCCTGGCGAGGCAGCGCAAGCGGTAGTGGACCGGCTGGCCGGCGCCGGCATCCGCGGCATCCTCAACTTCGCCCCCGTCCCTCTGCACGCACCCGGGCACGTCCCCGTACGGAACGTGGACATGGTCGTCGAGCTCGAGGGACTCTCCTTCGCGCTGCACAACGGGTAGGTAGTCGCGGGCCGCGTGTCTCGTGTCGCGAGTCAGTGCCATCTGCCGCCCGGATTCGATTCATCTTCCCTGGTTACTGGTCACTGGTCACTGGTCACTTCCGCGAAGCGGACGGTAGCGCCATCACGGCCCGTTCCGCTATTTTCCCGGCATGACTTCCCTGAAAGCCCCAGCAACATCACGCGTCCGCGTGAGTTCGGAGATCGGGCGCCTGCGCGCGGTGATCTGCCACACACCGGGCCCCGAGCTGCTCGCGGTGACGCCGTCCAATCGCGAGCAGTTTCTGTACGATGACATCATCGATTTGGAACAGGCGCGGCGGGAGCATCATCGGTTCCGCGCGATCCTCTCCCGCTTCGCCGAGGTGTACGAGGTGCGGGAGCTGCTCGAGGACATCGTAGACGAGCCGGGGGTGCGTGACTTTCTGATCAAGCGGGTACTCGAGATCTCGTCTTCCGAAGCACTCGCCGGCACGCTTGCCGAGGTGCCGGGAGAGGAGCTGGTCGCCATGTTCATCGAGGGGCGCGAGGCAGCTCCCGGCCCTATCTCGAAGCTGCTGAACAAGGTCGCGTACGAGCTGCCGCCGCTGCCAAACCTGTTCTTTACGCGAGACGCGGCCATGGTCGTCAACGGCGCCGTGATCATTGGCGCTATGAAATATGCGGTGCGGTGGACGGAAGAGCTGCTGATGAAGGCGCTCTTCACCTATCATCCGCTGCTCGGCAACGAGGGGATGATCTACGATGGCTCCGAGGAGACGCGGAACGACTATACCATCGAGGGCGGGGATGTGGTTGTGCTGCGGCCGGATGTAGCGGCCCTCGGGCTTTCCGAACGCTCGAGTCCCGCCGCCATCGAGGCGCTGGTCGAGGGGCTTCGCGAGCGCGCGGGAGTCGAGCACGTGCTGGTCGTGGTGCTCCCGAACGACAGCCCGGCCATCCACCTGGACATGATCTTCACCCTGGTAGACCGCGAGCACTGCGTTGTTTACCCGCCATACTTCATGGGGCCTAGCCGGCTGCCCGTGCTCCACTACCGCCCTGGTGAAAAGGGCGTGCGGGCGCACGACGATTTCTTCGCCGCTTTAGCGGAGGCGGGGGTTCCGCTTGAGCCCATCCGCTGCGGCGGGCAGCACCCCACGCGGCAAGAGCGCGAGCAATGGGCGAGCGGTTGCAACTTCGTGGCGGTGCGCCCCGGCCTAGTGCTCGGCTACGGCCGCAACGAGGAGACCATGCGGGAGATGGAGCGCGCGGGCGGCTACAAGATCGTCGATGCGCTGGGTTTCCTGACGGGAGATGTTGCCATCGAGGACGACCAACGCGCGGTGATCGCGTTCGACGGCGCCGAGCTGGTGCGCGGCGGCGGCGGCGGTCGCTGCATGACGCTGCCCGTGTTGCGGGATGATGTCTGGTGAGACCCCCTAGGCCTGCGTCGCAGACCGCGTTTCCGCGCACCGGCACCCTGGCAGACCGGGTGCTCGCGGCCCTTAGCGAGCGCCCGCTCCACACCCGCGAGGTAGCGACCGGGGTGATGGGCCTCCGCGGCAATGAGGGTGCGCTCGCCCGCACGGTTTGGGCGCTGCTCGGCGACGATACGCGCTTTCAGGTCTCCGCCCATGGCGTCTGGTCTCTGCGGCCCGCGGTCCCGCCGCCCGCCCGGCGCCTTCTCGAGGAAGACTGGGTGGTCGTAGATGTGGAAACGACCGGCGGCTCGCCCGGCCACGGGCACCGCATCACCGAGGTCGCGGCCGTGCGCGTATCGGGCGGGCAGATCGACGGCGTCTTCTCGACGCTAGTCAACCCGCAGCGCCCCATCCCGCGGATGATCACCCGCCTCACCGGCATCACGGACGAGATGGTCTCGGGCGCTCCGCACTTCACCCAGGTTGCGGATGGTGTCGCCGAGGCGGTCGGCCGCGGCATTTTCGTCGCCCACAACGCTCCCTTCGACTGGCGCTTCGTGTGCGCCGAGATGGAGCGCGCCCGCGGCCGCTCGCTCTCCGGGCGGCAGCTCTGCACGGTTCGCCTGTCCCGCAAGCTGCTGCCGCAGCTCCCCTCTAGATCATTGGACGGTCTCGCATTCTATTTCGGTCTCGATATCGCTTCGCGCCATCGCGCCACCGACGACGCCCTAGCGACGGCGCATGTCCTGCTGCGCCTGCTCGATATGCTCGAGGAACGCGGCATCAGCGATTGGGAATCTCTCAATGCACTGCTCCGCCGCCGCGCTTCCCGCCGCAAGCGCACTGCCCGCCCCCGCTCGATGGAGTCCGCCTGATGCAGTCTGAAACCCTTGCCGCCTCGCAGCTTCCGCTCATCCGCACGCGGCAGCTCGGCGCCTTCCGCATCCATGCCATCGAGGCGGGGCTGCAGCGGCTGGATGGCGGGGCAATGTTCGGCGTGGTGCCAAAGCCACTCTGGGAGCGGCGCATTCCCGCGGACGAGCGCAACCGCATCCCGCTCGGGCTGCGCTGCCTGTTGGTCGAAACCCCCGACGAACTGGTCCTGGTCGAGACCGGCATCGGCAACAAGGAGAACGACAAGTTCCGCGACATCTACGGGGTCGACAACCTGGCGCCAGAGGGGAGCCCGGCACCGGACCGGCTGCAAGCCGCCGTCCTAGAGGCCGGTTTCTCGCCCGCAGATGTGACAGTGCTCATCAACACGCATCTCCACTTCGATCATGCGGGCGGCAACACCTTCCGGAACGAAGAGGGGCAGGTGCGGCTCTCCTTTCCGAACGCACGCTATCATGTGCAGCGGGGCGAATGGGAGTATGCCCATTGGACCAATGAGCGCACGCAGGCGAGCTATTTCGGCGACAACTTCGACCCGGTCCGGAAAGCCGGCAAGCT
>JBBSMO010000366.1:0-3662 GCA_038233155.1 Longimicrobiales bacterium | reverse complement strand
GACTACCTCGTAGGTCACCCGGCGGAGGTGACCCTGCCCGTGGTCGCGGGGCGCCGTGGCAAAATCCGCATCCTGAATCACGGGCGCGAGGTTGAACTCCTGGCGCGGCTCTACAGCGGTGACGACCCGGACTGTGCCCGCGGCAGCACGGTAGTCATCGTAGACATCGACGGAGACACGGCTCTGGTAACCGCTGCACCTTCGCTTCCCTCAGATCTCAGCTAGGAGCGCATTCCATGGATATCGCAATCATTGCCGGCGGCGTTCTGTTACTCCTCATCCTCGTGATGCTCGTAGCCGTCAGCAAGTTGATCGTCATCGCCGAACCCAACGAAGCCGTCATCCTCACCGGCCGCAAGGTAGGCTATCGCATCGTGCGCGGCGGCAAGGCGTTCCGCATGCCGCTGATCGAAAAGGTGAGCCGCATGCAGCTGCGCACCATTCCCATAGAAGTAAAAATCGACAACGCCTTTTCCCGGGGCGGCATTCCGCTCGAGGTGCAGGGGATCGCAAACGTGAAGATTGCATCGGACCCGCCGCACGTCTTCAACAACGCGGTCGAGCGGCTCTTGGACCTGGATCTGCGCGAGGTGCACCAGATCGCCAAGGATACGCTCGAGGGCAACTTGCGCGGTGTTCTCGCGACCCTTTCGCCGGAGGAGGTCAACGAGGACCGGCTCAAGTTCGCCAACGAGCTGATAGAAGAGGCGGATGCGGATCTGAAGCGGCTGGGCTTGCAGTTGGACATGCTCAAGATCCAGAATGTGACCGACCGGGTTGGCTACCTGGACTCGATCGGCCGCGCCAAGAGCGCCGAGATCCTCCGCATTGCCGCGGTAGCGGAAGCCGAAACAGAGGCGGAAACCAAAGAAAAGCAGGCCGAGGCGCGCCGCCGCGCGGAGGTTGCCGATGCCCAGGCGCAGGTCGCCATCGCGGAGGCGCAGAACATCCTGCGTGTTCGTCAGGCGGAGCTCGAGCAAGAGTCCACTTCGAAAGAAAAGGTCGCCGTGGCGCAGGCGGAGCGCGCGCGAGTGATGGCCGAGCAGCAGGTAGAGGAAGCGCGTATCGAACTCCAGCGCCGGCGCCTGCAAGCCGATGTCGTCGAGCCGGCGGAGGCGGAGAAGCGCGCCTCGGAGCTGCGCGCCGAGGGCGAGGCCGTCTTCATCCGCGAGCGCGGCATGGCGCAGGTTAACGTCTTCGAAGCGCTGATGGGTCAGATGCTTGCGGGCGGGGACGAAGCGCTCCGGGTTTACCTAGCGGAAAAACTTCCGGACCTGTTCCAAAGAGCTGCGGATTCCCTCGACGAGATCACCATTGACCGGTTGATCGTCATGGATCGCGACGGCGAAGGCGTCAGCCGCGTCGCCAACCAAAAACCCGCCGCCATTCTCGGCATGATCGAGCAGATGGCCGGCGGACTGGGTCTGGACATGGACAAGCTGCTCCGCGGAGCACAGGCCGATTCCCCGGAGAAGCCGGCCGGCGCAGGCAATGATCGCAAGCAGGCACCAACGAACGAGATGGTACCCGTCGGGCGCGTGTTGCCGCGGCAGTCAACGGAGTAGAAGCGAATGCGGAACGCGGAATGCGGGACGCGGAATGCGGAATGCGGGAGCCCGAACGCTGTCATTCTGAGCTTGCGAAGAATTTCCGTTCGCCAGCCCGAGGCAGTTGGGAGAATGCGTGAGTCCCAAGGCGGCCCCCGGCTTTCCCCAGCGGAATCACTGAATCCCCGGCAGCAGTTCTCCCCTTGCCCCCCGTGTGGGGGAAAGGGGCCGGGGGATAGGGGGATCCGAGGCCGGCGCTGAACACCATTCACACGCTGGACAGGATGAACAGGATGAGCAGGATGGGGTCTAAAGCGGCAGAAGGAGAACGCGGAATGCCGCCGCGCCGGCTGGCGTCTGCCTGAAGCGTGACGAGGGCTTTCCTATTCCAGCGCCTCGGGCACCCGATAGATCCAGCCTTCGAGTTCGACTTGCTCCCGGGGGGAGGTTGCCTCCGCATATGGCTGCTCGAGATCGTCGCGCACGAGCCAGGCGGTGAGGCAGGCGAGCGTCGCGTCCCAGGCATCCTCGAGAGTAACCGCGGTGGCCTCGAGAGATGGGTTGGCGAAGCGGACCCAGCTCTGCAGCGCTGCGGGGCGCGCGCGGACCTCGCCGGGGCGGCGCGGCTTGTTGCCGCAGCGCAGCCCTAAATCTTTGTGAGTTGCGGCCGGGGACACTTCGATGATGGTCGTTCCCGCCGGGCCACGCGCGACTTGAGGGAGAATGCGGGCCTGCTCCTCGTCGACCAACCCGTGCAGCCAGCGAATGCCTTCCGCCGTCTGCTTGTACAGCCGCAGGTCGAGCGGTGCCAATGCGCCCGGCGGGTCGCAGGCGCGCAAGGTCTTGTGATGACCTGGCAGGGCATCGCGCAGCTCCTCCGGCGGCCGGTCCGCAACCCATGCCGCTATCTGCTCCCAGGTGGCGGCGGCACCGCAGAGCTGCGCGGCACAGGCGCGGGCAACTCCGAACGGGAAGGGCGCGCCCCAAAGGATTGTGGCGCCGTCCCCCGCGCCCGCCAGCGCGCGCCAGCCGCCCGCCACATGCGCCGCGAGATCCGCGCGATAGGCGTGCGGTGCGAGGCCGACGATCTCGAGCTTTCCGGAACCGTTCTCCCGCCCTACGGCGGACCAAACATTGCCCAGAGGCTCGCGCGCACCGCTGAAGTCGATGCCCCCGAAAAAGCGGGGGTTCACCGGCCGCCCGTCTCGCTGCCGGGACAAACCGGGCTTGCGCCGGAGCGCCCTGCGGGCGGGATCATTGTTGGGGCGAGGGGACCGGCACCTCGGCCGGCGGGTTGCCCGTAGGCTGCCGGCTCCAGGTGGCGATGATCCAAACAAGTCCTCCGACAATCACCAAGCCGCAGATCAACCCCGCGACAAGCGCGACCCGGCGGCGGGACGGGGACTGCGACCCGGCAGGTGCTTTCAACGCGCCCCGGCGGGCGAGGAGCCCCGGTCCCACTCGACGATCTCGCCCTGCCGCACCCCGGCGCTAGGCGGCTGCGCCATCAACGCTTCGATCTCATCGATCTCGCGCGGCGCGCCTTCGCTGACGCGTTCCGCGCCCGTAGCGGTGACGAAGTAGTCATCTTCAATGCGCACGCCGATGTTCTGGTACTGCTGCACCGCGGGCCGGAGCCGCTGGATCATCGCGCGGTTGCCGGGCGTGTCCGGCAGGTAGTCGAGTGCATCGGCCCGAACGTAGATGCCAGGCTCGATAGTGAAGGCGCTCCGGAGGGCGAACGGACCGTAATACGAAGCATCCGGGTCGTGAACATCCAGCCCGATGCCATGCCCCAAGCCGTGCATGTAGAAGATGCGGTATTGCGGGCACTGGCTGACGCCGCTGGCCCCTTGGCAGTCATAGGTTGCGTCCGGAGCCTCTATCAAGCCGAGCCGGGCCAGGCCCTCGCTGAGAACGGCATTCGCTGCGTCGCCGAGCTGCTGCCGCGTTGCACCTGGCCGGAGCACTGCCTCGGCCGCTTTCTGCGCCGCCAGCACGATCTCGTAGATGGACTTCTGATCGTCCGAGAAGCGGCCGCTTACCGGGACGGTGCGGGTGATATCCGCCGAGTAGCCGCCGTAGGCCGCGCCGATGTCCATCACCACCACCTCG
>JBBSMO010000365.1:0-3678 GCA_038233155.1 Longimicrobiales bacterium | reverse complement strand
CCGCGTTGACACTTAGGGAGCATGGTCGTAGCTTTTCAGGCGTGTGCGGAGGTTGGGGCACGGTTTCGGCCGCCCCGCTCCCGCGGCTTTCGTCCAGTCGGCATTCATAGCAATGGCTACGCGGGAAGAACCGATCGTAGACGCCACGGTGATGTTACGCCAGGCGTTGGGAGCGAACGGGCAGCGCATCACGGACCAGCGCGCCGCCGTATACCGCTATCTATGTTCTAGCCTGTCTCATCCAACGGCGGATGAACTGTTCACCGCCGTGCGTGCCGAGATCCCGGATATCTCGCTCGCGACCGTCTACAAGGCACTCGAAACCTTGGTCGGGTGCGGGCTCGCGGTCAAGCTGTCGCACAGCGATGGCTCCGCCCGTTACGACTCGCGCACCGACGAGCACGCGCATTCCCGCTGTGCAGTCTGCGGCCTCGTAGCGGATGTGGCCGCCCCGCGCTTCCCCGCGAATGTCGAGCCGCTAGCCCTTCCAAGCGGCTTCCGCGTCGAGCGCTTTTCGCTCGAAATCGTCGGCACCTGCGCCGCCTGCACCCCTCCCGGCTGATCCCCGCCGGCGCCCGGGCGGTGCTCACTCGCCGGCAGCACCGGCCGTTCCGCCGCGCAAGAGGTGAGCATAGTACCACCGGAGCCACGAGTTGCACCGCCCGAGCGCCGCTGTGCTCCTCATGATCCGCCGCACATCCTCACGGGGGATCTTCGCCTCGCTCGCAAGAACCGCCGGGTTTCCTCTGCTGACCGCCAGGGTGCGCGCCGCGAACATCAGCGGCCACGCACACATCAATCTCATCCGGTGCAGCCTGCGCGGGAGCATCAGCACGTACTGCAGCCCGAATGCGAGGTGCCCTTCGGCCTTGGCGACCAACGCATCTACCACCTCGAGCGCCGGCTCCAGATTTTCCGGCTGCAGCAGGCCGCCGCCGTGCACGCCGTGCGCCGCCAGCAGCGTTTCGGGTACGAAGGTCCACCCCCGCTCGTGATCGGCGCGAATCCCGCGGATTATGTTCACCGCCTGCAGGCCGAGCCCGAACTCGCGGCCCAGTGCGCGCAGCTCGTGCCGGCGGCGCGCAATGGCCGGCGAATAGCATGCAAAGACATCGGTGATCAGATACCCTACCCGCCCGGCGACCTCGTGCATGTAGTCGTCCATCTCGGGCATGGTCCGCACTACGGGCCCCTGAATCTGCCAGCGCGCCATCCCGAGCGTCGTCCGCCGCACCTCGGGGAGCACCGCCGCCTGCACATCTGGCGGAAGCTTGCGGACTTCCGCGAGCAGGCGCGGTGCCGCGAGCGCAACCTCCATCTCAGGGTTGATCTCGTCGAGTTGGGAGATGCGGCTGGTGAGAGTTTCCGCCGCCTCCCCGCCCGCCATCACCTTCTCCCATACCCTCAGCAGGTGCGCCTTGTCATCCGCGGAAAACGCGGGGTGATCTTCGATGCCATCGGAGATGCGCAGCAGCAGATACCCCAGCGTCAACGCATCCCGCGGCCCTTGCGGCAACTGCTCAATCGAGAGGGCGAAGGTGCGGCTTACCTCTCGCAACAACTCGTATGATTGCTGCATTCTGCCTCGGGAACCGGTTGCAATGGGGCGCGGGCGAAAGGATGCCGCCGCGCTCGGCCGCTGTCAACTAGCTTCGCCGCTCGCATGGCACTTCCCCCGTTTCGCAGCAACCCGGCCAAGAAGGTGAGCCGGGTAGAGACTGCCACCACGTATCGATGCCGCGGCTCCTCCCCTAGCCCGCGCCGCGCCGCGTCTCGCGATCTGCCACAATGAACGCTCCTCTCCCGCCAGTTCCCGCAGGGTTGCGCGATGTCTTGATCAGCGAGCCAGCGATCATCGATGCGCACTCGAAAGCGTCGGGAATTCTGTCACTCGAGCCGGTAGCGGTGGCCGTTCCCCGCGATGCCGATGAGGTGAGCTCGCTAGTGCGGTGGGCGGCGGGGCACCGCCTGCCGCTGGTGCCGCGCGGCGCAGGCACCGGCATGCCCGGCGGGAACGTGGGCACCGCCGTCGCCGTAGATCTGGCAAGCCACTTCCGGGATGCCGGTGATGTAGATCGCGCCACGCGCTCCATTGCCGTGGAGCCCGGTGTCACCCTCGCCGAACTCAACGCCGCCGCTCGCCACGCCGGGCTCCACTTCCCGGTAGATCCCTCGAGCGGCGACCGCTGCACTCTGGGCGGAATGATCGCCAACAACTCGGCCGGTGCGCACTCGGTCCTGTATGGAGCGACGCGGCAGTGGGTGCGAGCGATCGATGTGGTTCTCGCGGATGGGGCCCCGGTGCGGTTGCGCCGCGGCGGGCCGGATGAAGCGCCGGCGCTGCGGCCGATACTCGACAGGGTACGCGCCGCTCTCGAGCCGCACCGCGGTTTCATCGAAACCCGGTGGCCTAAGGTTCGGAAGAACTCTTCCGGCTACGCACTCCGCGAATTCCTGCGCTCCGGCGACGCGATCGACCTGTTGATCGGCAGCGAAGGGACCCTCGGCATCATCACCGCCGCCGAGCTCAAGCTGGAAGCGATGCCCGCCGCCAGCGGACTGCTCCTGCTCGAGTTCGATGATCTGGATGCAGCCGGCGCCGCCGTGCTCGCGCTCGTGCCAGAGCGACCCGCCACCTGCGAGCTGCTGGACCGAACCTTTCTCGACCTGGTCCGCCACGCGGGCGCGGATCACGCGTACCCGCTACGCGACGGCCTCAATGCCATTTTGCTGGTCGAGGCTTTGGGAGATACTCCCGCCGAGGCCGCTGCCGCGCTCGAGCGGCTTGCTGTAGCGGCGGCTCCGTTTTCCTCGGGGGCTACCCGCGCCACATCCCCAGAGCGGCAGGCCAGGCTATGGGAGCTTAGACACGCCGCGAGCCCGCTGATCGCCGCACAGGCCGGCAGGCGCGTCTCCATGCAGTTCATCGAGGACAGCGTAGTCCCGCTCGAGGCGCTGCCTCAATACATCCGCTTTCTGCGTGCTACGCTGCAACGGCACCAGCTCCCTGCCGTCATCTTCGGGCACGCCGGGGACGGCAACCTGCACGTCAATCCGCTGGTGGATGTCCGCGTCGCGAATTGGCGCGACACCCTCAACTCGGTACTCGCTGAAGTTGCGGACGAGGTCGCACGCCTCGGCGGCACTTTGGCCGGAGAACATGGCGACGGACGTCTTCGCGCGCCCCTGCTCGAAACCATCTGGGGAGCGGAGATGATGACGCTCTTCCGCGCGGTCAAAGACGCATTCGACCCACACGGCATCTTCAATCCCGGTGTCATCTTGCCGCTGCCAGGGCAGCGGCCGCTGGATGCGCTGCGGCGGTTCGGCTGACCCTCAGAGATTTTTCGGCCCCACTTGCGGGACTCCCGGGTTGTCCTTATTTTATACTGCGGTATACGAATTTTGACTTATTTTCTTAGGTAAAGATTGGGTGTGATTTACGAACCTGATGCCGTGGATGCCCGGCTGCTCGAGCTGCTCCAGCAGAACGGGCGCATTTCGCAGCACGACCTGGCAACGGATGTCGGCTTGTCGGACCCCGCGGTTGCAGAGCGGCTGCGGAAGCTCGAGGAGCGCGGCATCATCCGCGGTTTTACCGCCGTGCTGGACCCGAAGCGGCTGGGCCGCGACGTCACGGCGTTCATCGCCGTGGGGATCAACGGCTCGCGGTTTTAT
>JBBSMO010000364.1:0-3682 GCA_038233155.1 Longimicrobiales bacterium | reverse complement strand
TTTCGAGCTGGATCTTCAAGATCGCGAGCAACCTGACGATCGACGCAATCCGCCGCCGCGAGCCTGATATGGTCTCGCTAGATGGGTCGAGATACGCCTCGACCAGCGACGAGATCGAGGGCAGCCGCATTCATGTCGAAGACCGCGGCGAAACCCCGGAAGAGTATGTCGAGGCCCAGGAGCTCGGCAGCCAAATCGAGCGCGCCATTGCGGGGCTGCGCATCGAGTACCGGACGGCGATCGTGCTCCGCCACGTTGAGGGCCGCCCGTACGAAGAAATCGCGCAGATCATGGACCTGCCGCTCGGCACGGTCAAAACCTACATCCACCGAGCCCGCGGCGAGCTGCGGGAATCTCTCGAGCACCTTCAATGCTGATACACACCCCGGTGCCTGCCGGTGCTGAAACCCGGTGCGGCAATTGCTCGTACAGCCGATTGGAAGCGGGTCAACCGATCAGGAGGAAATAGTGTCGTACCCGTCGAATCACCCGTCGGACTGGGAACTCGAACTGGTTGCGGAAGATGCACTTCCGCCGGCCGGGCAAGCCTCCGTAGGCGAACACCTCGCGAGTGGCTCGCGCTGCGAAGCCGAGGTGGAAAGCTTGCGCTCGCTTACCCATGCTCTGGGAGCGCTGCCCCGTTTCGCACCCTCGGCCGGGTTCAGCGAGGCGGTTATGGCGCGGGTAATCGTCACGCCGCAACGCGCATGGCTCCTCGAGCGTATCGCGCACCGCCTCCCTGCGACCCGCAGCGGTTGGGGTCTGTTCTCCCTATGGGCGTTGATTCCCGCCCTGTCCGCGCTCGCTGGCATTCTCTGGGTCGGAGACCGGTTTCCTTCTCTGACCTTCGGCTCGGCCTTCGAATGGGTGCTCGGCAATAGCCGCAGCGCCGGTTGGGCGCTCGTTACAGAAGCGGTGGTTTGGGTGATGAACTCGCCCGTTCCAGCCTGGAGCGATACGCTCGCGCTCCGCCTCACCCAACTCGGGGACGGGCTGCTCGTCACCGGCGGCGCCGCCATAGCCATCGCCATTCCGCTTTCCGTCTGGACGCTGATGCAACTTCTTCGGACGCCAATGGAGAACCATTCCCATGTATAAATTCGTGCCGCAATCGCTCGCCCGCCCGGCAGTGTACTCGGTATTCGCTGCTGTGGCCGTTCTGCTCGCGGTTCAGCCGCCGCTCGCCGCGCAACAACCCTCGCCGCTAACCGCGGCAGCAGCGCTGCTCGCGCAGCAGGAACTCGCGATCACCGGCGACCGGGTCATCGAGGCGGGGGAAGAGTTTGATGATGTAGTCGTGGTGCGGGGAGACCTGACGGTGCGCGGCGAGATCCGCGGCGATGCGCTGGTCATCTTCGGGGACCTGATCTTGGAAGACGGCGGTGAGGTAGATGGAGATGCGCTGGTGATCCGCGGCGAGATCCGCAACCTTGGCGGCCGGGTGCGCGGCGAAATGCGCACTACGGACGACATCAGTTCTATAGCGAGCATCGGCGGCGGCGGCGGCGGCGCGGCCGCTGCGATCCGCGAGGGTGAAGTACGCGAAGCCGCTGCGGAGCGAGTGCGGGCGGTTGCCCCTGAGCGGCGGGGCCGGTCATGGTTCGATCCCATCCGCGAAGGCTTCGCCGGGTTGCTCGGCACGGCAGCATTGGGGCTGGTGCTCGCGGGTGTTGGCTCTCTGCTGATATTCTACGGGCGGCCTTACCTCGAGACCGTCAGCGACACCGTGCGCGGGTCGGTACTCCGCTCGGGCGGAGTGGGCCTCGCGGCTGGCTTCCTGATCATCCCGGCCTTTGTCGTCATGGTCGTAGCGCTGGCCGTCTCTATCGTGGGCATCCCGCTGCTGCTGGCTGCTGTCCCGCTCTACCCGCTGCTGGTTGCGGCAGCGGCGGGGCTGGGCCTGCTGGCGGTGGCACATGCGGTCGGCGAACGAACCAGCGAGGAGAGGCGCAACCTCGATTTCGCCTCCCGGAACGCGTACTCGTATCTGTTCACCGGGCTCGGCATGCTGCTGGTTCCGCTCTTTTTAGCGAACTTGCTTACCATGACCGGCTTTCTGGGCTGGATCGGCACCCTGATCAAGGTGATCGCGTTCACGGCCATGTGGGTGGCAGCCACCGTAGGCCTCGGAGCCGTGGTGCTTTCCCGCGCGGGTACCCGCCGCACCTTCGCGACGCCGCTCGGCGAGCAGGACCCCATCATGCCGGACCCGCTCTTCGACGACGAGCCCTTCTCTGGCCGGGCGGCCGGCTGATGCGCGCCTTGCTCGGGTACGCCATGCTCGCCGCCGCCCTCGCGGTGCCTGCCCACCTCGATGCGCAGAGCTGGCGCACCATGACGTCCGCCCGCCAGTTGAACGGCGAAGAAGCTCTCGACGTGGAGGTGAAGTACGCTGCCGGGCGCTTGGTCGTGGGGCCGGCAAAAGGCCCGATGCTGTACGAGATGAAGCTCCGCTACGATGAAGACGACTTCACCCCTCTCAGCGACTACGATGCCGCGGCCGGTTCGTTGAAGCTGGGCGTGACGGGCCGCGTTGACACCGGCCCGCGGGTGAGCGGCGAGAGCGAATCCCGCGCGGAGATTTCACTCGGCCGCGGCGTGCCGCTCGCGCTGGACCTCACATTCGGCGCGGGCGAGGCGGACCTCGACCTCGGCGGCCTTTCGCTCCGCTCGGTTGATATCTCGACTGGCGCGAGCGACACGCACGTTCGCTTCGATTCGCCGAACCAGGTGCGGTCAGAGGAGTTTCGGGTGCGCGCGGGTGCCGCCGAGCTCCGCATCGACAACATCGCCAACGCCCGGGCAGACAAGTTCGATTTCGCCGGGGGAGTCGGCGAAACCACACTGGATTTCGGCGGCACCTGGGAGAACGACATGGAGGCGCAGGTGAAGCTGGGAATAGGCGAGGTGAACATCCGCATCCCCCGCAACGTGGGCGTGCGCATCTCGAAGAAAGCGTTCCTCGCGAGCTTCGACACGCCCGGCTTTGTTCAGCGCAACGGGGCCCTGTTCAGCCGGAACTGGGACGAGGCCGAACACCGGCTGACGCTCGACGTGGACGCGGCACTCGGCTCGATCCGGATTCGCTGGATCGATTGATTACTCGAAATCAGGGAGGGATACGAAAATGAGCACAATTCTCACATTGCTGGTGGTAGGGCTCGTCGGCGTAGTGGCACTGGGAATCGTAGCGACCGTCGTAACCGCGCTGTTCGGGGTTGTTTTCGGGCTCGCGGGCTTTCTGCTCTTCAAAGTCGCGCCGGTGCTCCTGGTCGGCTGGCTAGCCATCAAGCTGGTGCAGCGCGTGCGAGGGAAACGACGCACGATCTCACCCGCAGATCAAGCGTGGTTGGATAGCTGAAGGCACCCAGCCCTACAGCAAAAAGCCCCGCCTGCAAGTGCAGGCGGGGCTTTGCTTGATTCGGATGCGCCCGACAGGATTCGAACCTCTGACCTTCGGCTCCGGAGGCCGTGCGGACCCTTTTTTGCGGACTTCTGCGGAGTTGCTTTGAGTGTCGCTAATCATTGCGGGGGTTGAGGTTGCGGCACCGCTACTGCCCTTCGGAGTTTCTGCGGTTACTTCTCCGTTTGGCTGAGTTGGCACACAATCGGCACACAAAAATCCGGCTCGAGAATGGCTCGTTACGGCGGCGAATTGTACGACCCCGGCGATGGGTATACG
>JBBSMO010000363.1:0-3701 GCA_038233155.1 Longimicrobiales bacterium | reverse complement strand
GTTACAGGTTACAGGTTGCGCGGGCGCTGCTGAACACCCATTGCTCGTCATCCTGAGGGAGCTTGCGACCGAAGGATCTCAGGGGGATAAGGACGATGGAGATCACCGGCGACAGCGTGCGCCGGCCGGATTCTGTCCTGCCGATGGAGATCCTTCGTCGCTGCGCTCCTCAGGATGACAATCCACTGGTCCCTGGTCCCTGGTCCCTGGTCACTTTCCTATATCCAACGCCTGCTCGAGGTCGGCGATCAGGTCGTCGGGGTCTTCTACGCCGCACGAGAGCCGGACCAGACCATCGCTCAGGCCCATGGCTTGGCGGCGGGTGACGGGGACCGAGGCGTGGGTCATCATTGCCGGGTGGCCGATGAGGCTTTCGACGCCGCCGAGAGACTCCGCGAGTGCGAAAATCCGCACGCCGTCAACGAGCGACTTGGCCGCTGCCAAGGACCCAGTCTCGACCGAGATCATGCCGGTGAAGCCCGACATCTGGCGTCGCGCAATTGCGTACTGCGGGTGGGAAGGCAGGCCGGGATAAAAGACGCGTTCGACGGCGTCGTGCCGCTCGAGCCATTCCGCTACGCGAAGCCCGGTTGCGTTGTGTTCGCGCATGCGCAGGTGCAACGTCTTGGTGCCTCGCAGAGCGAGCCAGCAGTCCCACGGGCCGGGGATGGCGCCCGCGGCGTTTTGCAAGAAGCGCAGCCGCTCGTGCAGCGCGTCATCGTCGCCCACGACCATCCCGCCGACCATGTCCGAATGGCCGTTCAGGTACTTGGTAGTCGAGTGGATCGCCAGGTCCGCCCCGAACTCGAGGGGGCGCTGGTTGAAGGGAGTTGCGAAGGTATTATCGACGCTGAGAAAGGCGTCTGCATCGTGCGCGATTTCGGCCGCCGCGGAGATGTCCGTCAAGCGCATCATGGGGTTGGTCGGCGTCTCGATGTGGATCAGTCGCGTATTGCCGCGCACCGCGTCGCGGATCTGGTCCAGGTCGCCCGAATCCACAAAGGTGAACTCGATGCCGAGGCGCGACATCACCTGGTCGAAGAGGCGGTAGGTGCCGCCGTAGACGCCCTCGCCCGAAATGATGTGATCTCCCGCGGAGAACATCTTCGCAACCGCGTCGACCGCTGCCAGCCCGGAGGCGAAGGCGATCCCCCATTGGCCACCTTCGAGCGCGGCGATGTTGCCCTCGAGCGCCTCGCGCGTCGGGTTCTGCGTGCGGGCATATTCGTAGCCGAGATGTCGGCCGAGCTCCGGCTGAACGTAGGTAGAGGTCTGGTATACCGGCACCATGATGGCCCCGGTCGTGGGGTCTGGCTGTTGCCCCGCGTGAACCGCGCGGGTGCCGAAGCCGAACTGTTGGTCTGCTGGCGAATCTGGTTTCATTCGGATAGGAAGAGTTCGAGATCGATACCGGCAGCGCACGCCGGTGACATACTGCGCAGCGGCCGGAAGAACCGACAGGGTACCGCGACAGGGTAGACGCCAGTCCGTATCAGGGTTCTGACACTTCGCGCGCCTGTTCTTCGAGAAAGATGACTCGCGAAGGTTGCTTGTAGGCTGCGAGCAGTTGAGAGCAAAGGTCGCGCACGGCCGCCTCATCGAGCGCGGCGCCGCCGGCGGGGCGAACCGTCAGGACAATATCGTTCTCGCGCTCGGCGTCCGGCAGAGCGCAGACGCGCACCTCGGCGATGCGCGGGTCTTCGGCCAACGCCCGTTCGATTTCGCGGGGGTACACGTTGAAGCCGTTGCGGGTGAACATCGGCTTCAGAAAGCCGCGGAAAGTGACTGTTCCCGCGGCGTCCGCACTGCCTAGGTCCCCCGTGCGAACCGCGTCGCCGAAAAAGTCGCCGGGCTGCCTGCCATTCTCGCCCACGTAGCCGAGGAATACGTTGTCGCCCGCGACACAGATCTCTCCGACCTCTCCCGGCGGAAGTGTATCGCCCTCTGGGCCGCGGATGGAGACCCGCACGCGCGGAAAGGGCTGCCCGAGCGTCCCGGGCTGGTTCGGCTGGCCGACCCGGTTGAAGAGGCAAACCGGCCCCGCCTCCGTCAGGCCGTAGCCTTGCCGCAGCGGAATTCCGAAGCGCTCCTCCCACCCGGCGGCCACCCTTTGGGGGAGCGGCGCTCCGCCAGCAATGGCAACGCGCAGCGAGTGCTCCGGAACCCCCCGCTTCTCCGCTGCGGCTAGTAGTGCGGCATACATCGCCGGAACCCCGCAGAAGACGGTGGGGCGCAGCCGCGCCAACTGATCGAGGATGCGCACCGAATTGAATCTTTCCACGGGAATCACGCACGCCCCCGCGGCGAGCGGAGCATTCAGCGTAACCGTCAGCCCGAACAGGTGGATCAGCGGCAGAGCCGCGACCACCCTGTCGGACGGGCCGAGCTGCATCGCCTCGATCGTCGATTCGAGGTTCGCGATCAAGTTCGAGTGCGACAACCGCGCCCCCCGGGACCACCCCGCGGACGCGGTCGTGTACACGACGACGGCTTCCTGGACCGGCGCCCTTCCGGCCGCCGCATACCGCCCCCTGCGGCTAATCTCGACCGTGCGCTCACCGCGGCTATCTGCAGAGCGGATCTCGCGCGGCAGCCCGTCCACCAGCAGCTTGCGGTGCTCCGGCGGCAGCAGCGATGAAAGCCGGGCGATGGTGGCGGTGATCTGCGTGCCGCTGTCATTGAGGTACTCGCGAATCTCCCGCTGGGAATACAGCGGGTTGAGCAGCAGGCAGCAACGGCCGGTACGAAGCAAAGCGTAGAACAAGCTCGGGAACATCGGCAGGTTCGGCAGCAAGAGCCCCACCCGTGCGTCGTCAGGCACCAGCTTGTCCACCGCAAACGCCAGCGCATCGACCTGCTGCCACAATTCGTCGTGAGTGACCGGCCCATCCCCTGTCAAAATCGCGGTGCGGTCACCGAATTGGCCGAGGTGCTGCTCGATACGTGACGGGAGGAGACCCACCATCCTTTCCGGAGCTAGACCCGAGAGATGAAGATTCAGAGCGCCGCAATGTAGGATATTGGGGCGGCCGGGCAACAGAGTCCGCATCTTGCATTGGGCGGGTGCCGCACGAGGCGGGAGCTACAGTGCTCTGTACGAGTCGGGCGTAAGATGCAGGAACCGCGCGTCCGCCCGCCAGTTTCAACTCGAACGAGATTCGATGGACCTTTCCAAGTTGATGGTCAGCGTGTCCGGAGTCCGGGGGCGGGTGGGACATGGCTTGACGCCGGAGGTCATCGCCCGTTTCGCGGCGGCCTTCGGCGCGTACGTGCAGGGCCGGTCTCCGGGTAAACCCGTGATTCTCGGCCGCGACTCGCGCGTGTCGGGCGAGATGTTCGCCCGCGCCGCGACAGCGGCTCTGCAGTCTGTAGGTTGCGATGTGATCGACATCGGCGTGGTACCGACCCCCTCGGTGCAGCTTTCCGTGCGGGACCTGAGGGCGGCCGGCGGGCTGGCGGTGACGGCCAGCCACAACCCCATCGAGTGGAACGCACTCAAGTTCATCGGGCCTACGGGAACGTTTCTGGACGGGGACGAGAGCGCCGAGATGCGCGCGCTGCTGGAAGGTGACATCCCGCGGGCGGAATGGGATGGTCTGGGTTCGCGCAGCGAGGATAGCGACGCCGTGAGCCGGCACCTGGGGCACATCTTCGGCATTCCCTTTTTGGATGTGGCGAAGATCCGCGGGCGGCGCTTCAAG
>JBBSMO010000362.1:0-3712 GCA_038233155.1 Longimicrobiales bacterium | reverse complement strand
GCCAGCCGAGAAAGTATTCACGCCGCGGGTGATCCGCCGCGTACACGATCGCCTCTGCGGCGACCTCTGGCTGAAAGATCGGCGGGACCGGCTGCGCCTTGTTCGGCAGCCGGCTCTTGACCCAGCGGAACTGCGGCGTATTGATCGCCGGCAGCTGCACCATGGTGACCTGCACGTTGCTCCCGTCGTGCAGCAGCTCGGTGCGGAGCGAATCCATGAAGCCCTGGACCGCGTGTTTCGCGCCGCAGTACGCCGCCTGCAGGGGGATGCCGCGGTACGCGAGCGCGCTGCCGACCTGCACAATCGTGCCGCGGTCCCGCGGCAGCATGCGCCGCAGCGCGGCGAGCGTACCGTATACGACGCCCAGATACGTGACCTCGGTCACGCGGCGGAACTCGTCCGCCGTCATCTCCTTGACCGGCGAAAACACCGAGGTCATGGCGTTGTTGATCCAGATGTCGATCGGGCCGAGCTCCTCCTCGATCCGCGCGGCGGCGGCCTCGACGGCGTCCGCATCCGCGACATCGAGCGGGATGGCGAGCGCGCGCCCGCCCTGCCGCTCGATCTCCTGCTTGGCGGCGTCCAGCCCGGCGCGCCCGCGCGCCAGCAGCGCGACGTGGTCGCCCCGCTCGCCAAGCATGCGAACAATCGCGCGCCCGACCCCGGCCGATGCCCCCGTTACCACGACGACGCGTGGCTTCGCTGTTCCGTTCATCCCCTCTCCTTTCTCGATTCCCATGTGTGCATCAGCCGTTGCGGACCCCGACCTCGGCCGAGCCACGCCCGCCCCACAGCACCGACCACCCGCCGCCGAACTCGTCTTTGACGGTGCCGCGGACAAACGAGAGGCCGAACGCGGCGATCCCGACGAGCATGCTGTTCACCGCAGCGAGGTTGGGGTAGCCCAGCAGCCACGGCGCGATGAGCAGCCCCAAGCCAAGAACCGCATTCGCGCGGCGGACCGGGCGTGTGACCCCGGCGATCGCGATGATCGCGAAGCTGGCGACCAGCGGTCCGACAATCCGGTCGTTGATCGCGGCCGCATCGCCATAGCCGAGCATCGCCGGCGCGGCCATCAGCCAGACGCCGAGCAGCGCATTCAGAATTCGAGCCCACATCGAGAACGGCAGTGTTGAAGGTACGGTGATGAGTGTCCAATTGAGCAGCGAAGACGTCGATTCCGGCCGCAGTCCGTCGCCCCGCTCATCCAGAATTCGAAAATCATCATTGGTTTCAGTCCTTCAATCCCCAGAACACCCGCCATGTCGAGCGGCCGCGATCGCGCTCGCGCTTCACGTACTGCATACTCGCCAGCATTTCGTCGAGAGCCGGGCCGATCATCAGCACCGAAATGAATGCCGAAGCGAGGCAGAGCGTGCACCAGGCGTCGAACAGAACCGGCTGCAGCACGACGAGCAGGATGCTGACACCGCCGAGCGGGCCGACGGCGAGGCCGAAGACGATGACGATCCACGGCATCGTCTTCCACCGCCGCTTGCCGCCGATGACACCGGTCATCGCATCGGCGAAGTAGCCGAGTGCGCCGAGCAACGCGTCCGGTACGGGGAGCACGTTGGAAACACTGGATGTCAGGATCTCGCGACTGCCGTTCCCGAAGAACGGCTCCCAGATCGTCGGTACGACGTTGAGCTGAAAGAGCGAAAGGTACGTTGCGATCGCGAGGCCGACGACCGCCGCAACCACGATCGGCAGGCGTTGAGACCAGGTCGAGGGGTTGTAAGTCCACCCCGGCGGTGCACTCACCTCTGCCATCCGAATCTCCCCGAATCCTTTGAACCGCGCCCGACCGCCTCGGCGGCGACGCTCAGGTCAGCGCCTTGAACACCGCCGAGGTGGTGAGCCCGAACGCGACGTGCGCGCCGATCGGAACCGCCGCTTCGAGAGCCGACTGCTCGGTCGGCGGCTCGTAGATGCCGAGCTTCGGCAGCACGCCCCACGACGGGAAATTGGCCGCGTAGACCAGCCCGCCGAGTAGCAGCCCGTGCAGCGCGTCGGGTGGGTGGAGCCGGCTCTGGACCGCGCCGTACACCGCCCCGAACAGCGCCATGTTCCCCGAATACAGCGTCAGCGCGCCCGCCTTCTTCTGGGTTTCGGACAGCTGCAGGTCCCGCTGCTCGGCGATGGCGTCGATCGCCTGCCGCGTCGGCGAGCCCATCCGCTCGCCCGGCGGCAGCGCCTTCTGCTCCACATCCCACACCAGCTTCATGACCGCGCCGCCGACCGTCGCGGCGAGCGCGCCCTTGAGGGCGGCTTCAGACAGGCTGATGCGCTTCCGGTATTGTTTTGCCATGTGGGCCTCCGTTGGATCGGGCTGCAAAGTTTCAGTGCAGTGGCGGGTTGCAAGCCGTATGCCCGGGGCGTTCGCGATCCGCTTTCGGACGGGCCGGGGACGTGGGGGAGGAGAAGGAGAACGACACCCGCATCGACAGACCCGCACCGGGCCGCCCGCGCGCTCGCCCAACGGCAGGAAACGATACCGGTTGATCAGCCGGTTGCTCACGTCCAGCAGCCCGGAGACGTGCCCCGGCTCTTCGGTTGCGCAGTCGTGGTACTCGCTTCTCGTAGCCGATCAGCCGCACCGAGTGCGGCCGGTCCACGCCGGGGTAGAAGGTGTACTCGGCTTCGATGCGCTGGTCGCTCCCCTCCCAGACCGCGTGGTCGCCGTCGTACAGGTAGGAGTGGTTCCGCGCGGGCTCGAAGCGCGCCGCGCGCCGCCCCTGCCCGTCGTAGCGGAAGCGGGTGAGCACGCCGTTGGTGTTCACCTCGGTGAGCTGCCCCAGGCTGTTCCAGACCAGGCGCTGGTCCCACGTGCCGTCGGCCTTGGCTTTGCGCGTCACGTTGCCGTCGGCGTCGTAGGTCAGCGCAAACCCGCCGAGGCTCCCGTAGCGGTTGCTCCCCGCCTGCAGCACGGCGCCGCCGTTGGTCCGGTTCCCCACGGCGTCGTAGCTGTAGCTCGCCCCGCCCAGCGAGTTGCGCGTCGCGTTCGGGTTGCACACCTCGCCCGTGTCCGGGTCGATGACCGCCGGGCCACACGGCTCGGCCGCGATCACCTCGTTGTAACCGTAGCTGCGCAGCTGCCCCGCGGCGTCGTAGCTGAAGGTGCGTTCCAGGGTACCGGCCGCGTTGACGCGCGTGCCGATCTGGCCCGTGGGTGTGACCGAGTAGCGCACGCCCAGCGCCTGGTCCAGGCTGGACAGGGCGCCTCCGTACTGGGTAAAGGTCTGCCGGTGCGCGCTCGAGTAGTCCTTGGTGATCGCCAGTCCCGTGGGCAGCGTCACGCCCGTGGGCTGCCGGTCGCGGTTGTAGCGGATGCGGGTGACCGCGCCGCGCAGATCACTCAGGCTGTCGAGCTGGGCGTCCGCGCCCCAGAAGTAGCGCACCCGGAAGTTGGGCGCGTTCTCCATGCGCAGCTAGGTGCGCTGGCTCCGTTCGTTGTAGCTCGAGAGCAGCGCGTAGCCGCGCATAGTGCTCCGAACCCGCGTGGGCGCCCCCGGCGGTCCAGCGTCACGGGGGTGGTCTGCTCACTTGATACGTTCAACACGCAAAAACAAGATTACACCTAAGAAGCTGTGAATGAACTCATGTTGGAGCGAGGTGACGAGCCATGCGGTGGATCATGGCGACGTAGATCCAGGCGATACTGCTCTTCACGGTGGTTTCATACTCGCTGCGGAGCCGCCGGTAGCGAACG
>JBBSMO010000361.1:0-3723 GCA_038233155.1 Longimicrobiales bacterium | reverse complement strand
CCCCGGTAGTTCGGGGATGATGTCCCGCACACCGGTAGCAAGCAGAAGCCGGCGCGCCTGGTACTTGCGCCCGTCATCGACTTGGACCTGGAATGAATCGATCGCTCCGCTGACCGCGGAAACGACTGCACGGTCGTACTCCGCCCCCTCGGCTAGGGCCTGCTCACGGCCTTTGCGGCGCAGCTCGAGCGGCGGAACATCGTCTAGCCCGAGGTAGCCGTGCACTGCCCACGTCTCCTCGTTGCGCGGGTCCTCCGCATCCAAAATGAGCACCCGCTGGCGGTACCTGCCCAGCCACATCCCCGCCGCTAGTCCGGCGGGACCACCGCCGATCACCACCGCGTCGTACTCGCTGTCTTGCTCTTCCATCTGCCTCCTGTAGGGGAAAGATGGGGCCCCTGCGGGTGCAAAGTACGTTCCTATCGCATAGATTACCCGGCATTCGCGATTCGTCAGCTACGACGCCACCCGCCCGCCGCAGCCGGAGATGCACCCGTGCCGACCAACTTCTATCGTTGTGTTCCCCTTCTCCTTCTGCTCGTTGGGGCCTGCGCGACCGGCGCAAACCCGCCGGCCGCGGGGCCACCGTTGCCCACAGCCGCTCCGCTGCCACCTCCCGCTCCGGCGCCTGCGCCCTTGGCAGCCGTGGTGGTGCCGAGCGGAGAGGACGCCCGCATCCACGAGATCGTGGCGGCGGTTTCGGCACAGCGCATCGAGCGCGACATCCGCCGGCTCGTTGCTTTCGGCACGCGGCACACGCTGTCCGACACTCTCTCGGCCACCCGCGGCATTGGCGCCGCGCGCCGCTGGGTGTTTGACGAGTTCACGCGCATTTCGCAGGCGTGCGGCGGCTGCCTGGAAGTCTCCTATGTCTCCGATGTGATCGTCGGCGATAGCCAGTCGCGCATCCCCAACGATGTAAACATCGTCAACGTCGTCGCGGTTCTGCGCGGCGCTACGCAGCCGGAGCGGATGGTGCTCCTCAGCGGGGATATCGATTCCCGCGTAAGCAGCGCGCTAGACTTCACCAGCGACTCGCCTGGCGCAAACGACAACGCTTCCGGCGTCGCGGCTTCGCTCGAGGCAGCGCGGGTCCTTTCGCGCTATCGTTTCGACGGCTCGATCGTCTTTGCCGCGCTTTCCGGCGAGGAGCAGGGCCTGTTCGGCGGGGCGATCCTCGCCGAGCATGCGAAGTCACAAGGTTGGCAGCTAGAAGCGGTGATCAACAACGACATGGTCGGCAACTTCACCGGCATCACCGGCGTGGTGGACAACACGACCGCGCGGGTCTTCGCACCCGGCATATCTCCGGACACGGACGCGCGCGAACTCCGCCGCATTCTCACGACCGGCGGCGAACTGGATACCGCCTCGCGGCAGCTCGCCCGCTACATCCAACGCGTAGCCGAGATGTATGTGACCAACCTGGACGTCAAGGTCATCTACCGGCTGGATCGCTACGGGCGCGGCGGTCATCACACTCCCTTCTTCAACGCAGGCTACCCGGCGGTCCGCCTGATGGAGACGAACGAGAATTACGTCCGCCAGCACCAGGACCTGCGGACGGAGGACGGCATCAACTACGGCGATGTCATTGAAGGCGTCGATTTTCCCTACGCCGCCAAGGTCACCTCGTTGGATGCCGCGACACTTGCCTCGCTCGCCTGGGCTCCCGCCCCGCCGGACAGCGTCACCATCAGCGGGGCCGTGCGTCCCTCGCCTACCCTGCGCTGGGCGCCCTCCACAGCCGGGGACCTTCTCGGCTATCGCGTTTACTGGCGCGAACCGACTTCGCCCACCTGGGACCACTCCCGCTGGGCCGGCAATGTGACTGAATTCACGGTAGACAACGTGATCATCGACAACTACTTCTTCGGCGTCGCCGCCGTGGACCGCGAAGGCCACGAGAGCCTGATCGTTTTCCCGGCGCCCGGAAGGTAGGGCGCGAGCAAGGTAGCGCGGTGGCACGGCCGGTGGCATGCCGGGGGGACCCTGCCCAGAACCTTTGGCTACAACCGCAGATTTTTCGCTGCGCTCGGTTCCCTGTTCTTCGTAGTTCCGCTATATTACCGGCTTGTCGCATCCTGCTCCGTGCTCGCCTGTGCGGGGCCACATGACCAGAGGAAGGTGGAAATTGAGAGAGTACGAAACGGTGTACATCTTCGATTCCGCTCTTGAAGAGGAGCGGATTACGGAGAAGCTGGATCGGTTTCACAAGCTCGTCGCGGGCGGCAGCGGTGAAATCACGGCCGTGGATCATTGGGGAAAACGCTCTCTGGCGTACCCTATCGGCGACAAGGAGAACGGCTATTTCGTAGTGAGCCATTACACTGCGGAGGCCGATGCCTTTCCCGAATTCGAGCGGGCGCTCAAGCTGGACGACGATCTGCTCCGCTACCTCGTGGTTGTCAATGAAGACGGGCTTACTACCACGCCTACGACCATCGAGTTGGATCCCGATGCGGACGACGACGATGATGATGACGATGACCGTGACGACGAGGATTAGATAAATGGCACGTGGAAAGACTTGCCCCATTTGCGAACTGGGCATCCGCGCGTTGGACTACAAGGATGATCGCCTTCTGGGCCGTTTCGTGACGGACCGCGGCAAGATATTGCCGCGGCGCATCAGCGGGATGTGTGCGCGTCACCAGCGCCAGATTGGCACCGCTATCAAGCGGGCGCGCTTTCTTGCGCTGCTCCCGTACGTTGGCGCGTACGAGAGCTGAGGGTTGGCGGAACCCGCGCCTGCAGTGGTGAGACCGGCGGCGCGGTGGGGAACTGCTGCGGCGCTCGGTGCCGTGGTCTTGTTCAACGGGGCACTGGACCCTTTTCCGCTCGTTGTTCTGCCGCTCGCGACTCTGTTACTGGGTTTTCTGCTCAAGACGCTCAGGGCGACCCTCTTTGCCGGCATCTTGTTGTTCTGGGTGTTCGCCCTGACACCGCAATCGTCGGGATGGTCGTTGCTGGCACGAGGGTGGGCGCTCGCCCTAGGCGGGCTGTTCGTGCTCCTCGTGCTTTGGCGCCCGCGCTGGCCATTCTTCCCGCGGGCGCTGCTCGCGATCGCGGCGACGATGTCCGGCGCCTTGGCCTGGCTTTTTCTCGCCGGCACCTATGAAGGTGCGGCGTGGGCTGTCGCAGAACATTTCCGGGCGATCAGCGCCTCGACAGCCGCGGGGATCGGGCAGGTGCTCCCTGACTCATCCTGGGCGGAAAGCATTGCTGCCGCGGCGGCTGCCGCGGCGCCCATGCAGGCCAAGCTTTTCCCCGCGCTGCTCGCACTGCAATCACTCGCCGCGCTCGGGCTTGCATGGTGGGCGTTCTTGCGCCTGGGCACACGCCCGCCGCGCTGGCGCAGCTTCGGGCGCTTGCGCAACTTTCGCTTCAACGACCAGCTCGTCTGGGTCATGATTGCCGGCCTGTTGCTGGTTGTCCTGCCGCTCGGCAGTCTGGCGAGCGGGGCGGGGGTGAACACGCTGGTCTTCATGGGCGGGCTGTACGCCGTGCGCGGCCTGGCGGTTTTCGTGTTTCTAGCGGGCACGGCGCCTAGCATCGGTTCGGTGCTTTTCGGGGTGCTCGCCACCATCTTTCTTTACCCGCTCGTCCTCACTGGCGCACTGCTCGTCGGTTTGGGCGATACCTGGCTCGATGTGCGGACCCGTGCCGCCGCATCGCCGTCACGTAAATAGACGCAAGGAGAACATCATCATGCAGGTTATT
>JBBSMO010000360.1:0-3741 GCA_038233155.1 Longimicrobiales bacterium | reverse complement strand
AGCAGCTCGAGGTTGTCGATGCGCGCCAGCACCGCTGGATCTACGAAGCGGGCGCCTCGAGCGGCACCGGACTGCATCGTCATCCGAGCATCAACTTACCCCGCGAAGCAGTTGCTGCTCGCTCATGATTGCTCCTAAGTGAGAATGCCAAAGTGATTCGCCGCCTGCGGAGTTCTCCGCGCCTCCCCTACATCCCTGAGCGCGGTACGGGCACAGCGGCAAGCAGCCGTTCGACGATCTGATCGGTCGTAACCCGCTCGGAATCGGCGTGGAAGTTGGTCAGGATGCGGTGCCGCAGCACGGGTGCGGCAAGTGCCCGGATATCATCGAAGCTGACGTGATAGCGCCCGTGCATCAGCGCCCGCGCCTTGCCGCCGAGAGCCAGATACTGGGCGGCGCGCACACTGGCGCCGTGCGACACCCAGTCGCGGATGAATTCCGGTGCCCCGTTCGGGTTCGGCCGCGTAGTGCGCACCAGATTTACGGCGTACTGCAGCACAGGCTCCGAAACGGGCACCCGGCGGACGAGCCGCTGGAATGCCAACAAGTCTTCGCCGCTGAGCACCGGCTGCATCGTGTAATCCTGAGTCGCAGTCGTCGAGCGCACCACCTCGAGTTCGTCCGCTTCCGGAAGGTGGTCGATGATGATGTTGAACATGAAGCGGTCGAGCTGCGCTTCCGGCAGCGGGTAGGTCCCTTCCAGCTCGATCGGGTTCTGCGTTGCGAAGACGAAGAACGGCTCCTCGAGCTTGTACGTACGGCCTTGCACGGTAACCCGGTGCTCCTGCATCGCCTCGAGCAGGGCGGCCTGGGTTTTGGGCGGAGTCCGGTTGATTTCGTCCGCGAGCACGATGTTGCTGAACACCGGTCCCGGAGCAAAGACCATCTGCCGCGTGCCGCTCACCCCATCTTCCTGGATGATGTCCGTGCCGGTGATGTCCGACGGCATCAGGTCTGGCGTGAACTGGATTCGCGAGAAGTTAAGGTCCAGCACCTCGGCTAGGCTATAAACGAGCATCGTCTTCGCTAGCCCGGGCACCCCGACGATCAGGGAGTTGCCGCCGACGAAGAGCGAGAGGAGCAGGTGCTCGATGACATCTTCCTGCCCGATAATCCGCTTGCGTAGCTCGGCTATGATCTGGTCCCGGGTCTCGGCGAGCCGCTCCGCGAGCCGCACGTCGTCGTCGGATTCGAGCCGGGTGCCGGGGTTCACGATCGTCACGGCCGACCTGTCAACATATCAGAGCCCATGTTTGCTTCCGGGGATTAGTGGGTCAGTGCGTACATGATGTAGTTGACGCCGAGCTTGTACGCCTCGTTCGAGAGTGCGACGGGCATGAAGCCGGTATCCGAATACTCCCAATAGTCACCGATGTCGTTGTTGTAGTTGACCACCGCCAGCATGCGCCCGCCCGGATCGTTGTCCTCGAAGACGCCGAAATATTGCGGGGCGTACCGCCGGAAGGTGGGGGCGGGAAACTCGAGCGACTCGATCTGGAAGAATGCGTTGAAAACCGGGTGCGACTCGTTGATCGGGACGAGGCGGACCCCTGGCAGGACGCGGCTCAGTTCGGCCTCGAAGTTGTACAGGTCGCCGCCGCGGAAGTCGTCGACAATCAGAAACCCGCCCTTGAGCAGGTAGCTACGCAGCCCCTCTACCTCCTCCTCGGTCTGGCTCCAGTACCCCGGCTCGGACATGTAGGCCACTGGAAAGTTGAACAGCTCGGGGTCGTCAGCCGTCAGGATGTTGCCGCCGTTCAGGTACGGGCGCAACAGCGTTGCTTCCGCGATGATGCGCATCAGGTTGCGCTCGGCGCGGGGATAGTCATGTGCCCACGGCGGTTGCCGCCCGCCGAAGAAGCCGCCGCGAGAGGGGGTGAAGCGCAGGCGCACAAAGGTGAAGCGGCCGTCGTAGGGGGTGTTTTCTGCCTGCAGCGTGGCTGAGGGATAGAGCAGAGCAGGGGGCGCGGCGCCGGAGCCGCCCGCGGCAATGCCGATGCCGGTGGCAGCGAGGACCATCATGACTACTTTGAGCGTCGTCATCCGCTCTCGCCGGTCGCTCCCGCGCCGTCGCTCAGGCGGAGCAGCAGCCGTTGCGCGTCTTCGAAGCCCGGCGCCTCTTCCAGTGCACGAAGCACCTCCCGCCGCGCCGCCGCGGCATCTCCGGCCTCCCAATAGGCGAGTGCGAGTTCGTAAAGGGCTCCTGCTCGGTCCGCCGGCTCGAGCGCCACAATCACCTGCCGCTCGCGGATCTCGCCCGCTGGCTTGCCAAGCCCCTTGTACAGCGCGGCGAGCTGCGTGTGGAGCGCGAGCTCCGCGGGGGAGATGTAGATCGCCCGTTCGAGTGCCGCCGCCGCGCCCGCACTGTCTCCGGCGGCGTCGAGCAACTCCGCGAGCTTGAGGTTCGCGGCGTAGTGCTTTTCGTTGATCGCGGTCAGCTCAGCAAGCGCTTCGGCCGCCTCGCGCACTTCGCCGCGTTGCTCGTGGATGGCCGCCAGGTGCCAGAGCGGCCCGTCCGCGGCGGCATACCCCGGGAACAGATCTCTCGCACGTTCGAACTGGGATTGAGCCTGTTCAAGTTGACCCGCGGCGAGGTGTTGACGCCCCGCGGCCAACGCTGATTGGAACCGGGGGAGGTTGACGAGTACGTTGGCGAACCGCTGCCGCAGGTAGGCGTCGAACTGCTGGTCGAACTCCTGCGGGGTCGTGGATAGCACGCTCTGGAAAAGCTGCTCGGTGCTGCGGCCTTCGCCATAGCCGCGCAGCATGCGCAGCACGGCGTCCCAGCCGTATTCCTGCTCGATCATCTCGGCTACAAGCGACGCTTGGTAGTATGCGTGGCCGAGCGCTTGGGGAGAGCGTGGCCTTACGAAGCCGTTGTTCAGTTCGCTCGCGGGTAACAGCTCGCCCTGCTGGTACGCCTGCAGAAAAGCCGCGGAGACATCGTCGCCCCACCCCGGCCGCGCGCGGCGCTCCTCTAGAACGGACAGCCCCTCCGTCAGCCAACGGGGCACCTGCTGCTTGCTGAGGCCGAGGGTGATCGCGTGGGCGAGCTCGTGCCAAAAGGTCGAGCCCCAGTTGAAATCGCCAGTTTCGCGGGCGCTAGGCGAGTCCATCGCGAGCACATCTCCAAAGCTCACGCCGAGGGCACCCAGCCCGGCCAGTCCCACGGTACGCACCGAGAAATCGGCGTGAGAGGGGTAGACCTCGACGCGGATTCGCCCCTCGGGGCGGTAACCGTAGCGCTCCGTTAGGGCGGCGTAGGCCTCCTCGCCCAGTTCGGACGCATACGGAAAGAGCAGCCCCGCCTCGCCGCCGTGCAGAAACCAATCGATGTGCTCGGTGCTGTGAGTCTCGTAGCGATGGAAGGTATCGAGCAGATCGAGGGTGTTCTTGGTCCAGACGTTGTACGGGTCGCCGGCGAAGGACTTGTCGAGACTTTCCCGCGCCGCGCCGACTTCCCCCACGCGCAGGAGATTCAGCCCGTTCGCACTCCACGCCTTCCAATCCTGCGGGTTCAGCGCGACCGCCTGGCTGGCAAACTCCGCCGCCTCGCCGTAGCGGCGGTGGCGGCCAGCGAGTTCTGCCGCGATCGTGAATAGATCTGAGTACGCCGGGTTGAGGTCGAGAACCCGCTGCCGCGCCTGCTCCCAGCCGGCGCGGTCGCCGCGCAGATAGCGGATCGCCGCGAGAGCCGAAAGTGCTTCGAGCGAGGCGGGGTTGACGGCCAGGGCGCGCTCT
>JBBSMO010000359.1:0-3750 GCA_038233155.1 Longimicrobiales bacterium | reverse complement strand
CCTACGCCAGCAGCAGACGGTCGCGGCGGAAGCGGCGCCGCGCCACCCAGAGGAGCACGGCGTTCGTTAACAGAAGGGCAGCCCCTCCCGCGAATGCAACGCGGACAGGGTCCAAGCCGGAGACGGTTTGCCACACGCGCAGCCGCCATTCGGCCGGGAGTGCCTGCAGCGCCAAAGTGGGGACGAATATCAGCAGCATCAGCGCGATGCTCAGTGTCTGCTGTGCCTGCTTCACCGTGGCCCCGCGCAGCGAAACGATCACTCCTGCTTCCGTAGCGACTCCAGCCGCTAGCGCGCTGAGTACGAGCGTTCCCGCCAGCACCGGCCACGGGTAGAACTCGAAGGTTTGCCCCCGGCCAAACGCCAGGTTGACGGCGATCGCGCCCAGCAGCACCGCCGCCACCGTCAAACCCAGCGCATAACCGGCGACCGAAGCGATCTTCCCGAAGAGCAGGGCGTCGTCCGGCAGGCGGGTGGCGAGGACGGCTTCGAGTGTATGCCGCTCCCGTTCGCCGGCAAAGGTATCGGCGGTCAGGGTGGCGACGATGAAGGCGGGCACCCACAGGGCATAGATCGCGGGTGCAGCCGAATCCAGCCAATCCCAGCCGAGCTGCAGCGGTACCAGAACCCCGAGCACGACGAGCAGGAAGATGTGCCGCAGCACGGAGCCGCGGCGGCCAGTCGCGGGCAGCAGCCATTCGCGCCACTCTTTCCAAACTACGGTGCGGAGATCGGCCAGCATCACGCGCCCTGCATCAGATCGAGCACCGCCTCTTCGAGATCCGCGCTCCCGCGCCTGACCTCCTCGATGTCAGCGCCGCCCTCGACCAGCGCGCGGACCACTGGCGCGCCGGACGTCCCGTCCGAGAGTGAGACGGAGATGTGATCTCCATCTTCCGCAACTTTGCATACGCCCGCCAGTTGGGCGAGCTGCGCAAGCAGCGGTTCCGTCCAACCTCGCCCCCGGATCTCGAGGTCGCCTCCGCGTGCTGCACTCCTGATTTCCGCGGGGCTGCCCGTGACGACCGAGATGCCGTGCGACAGGACGCAAACCGTGTCGCAGAGCCGCTCCGCCTCCGCCAAGTTGTGGGTGGTCAGCACGAGAGTCGTGCCTTCGGTTTTCACCAGCCCGAGCAGATCCGCGCGCAAGCCGGCGGCGGCGGCGGGGTCTAGGCCGGCAGTCGGTTCATCCAAGAACGCAAGCTCCGGGCGGTGGAGAAGCGCGCGCGCTATCGCCAGCTTCTGCTTCATTCCCCGGCTCCAGGTGCCGGCGGCTTCTTGCCGCCGATCCCACAGGCCCATTGCCATCAACAACTCGCGCATCCGCGGGTGTCGCGTCGCGGGCGGGAGGCGGTAGATCCGGCCGTAGTATTCGAGATTGTCCCATGCCGAAAGCCGCTCGTAGAGGCCGGTGTGCTCGAGCAGCGCGCCGCTCCGCGAGCGGATGTCGTCTCCGCCGGATGTCACATCGTAGCCGAGGACGCGGGCACTTCCTGCCGAGGGCGGAATCAGGCCGAGCAGCAGGCGGATGGTCGTTGTCTTCCCTGCGCCGTTGTGGCCGAGCAGGCCGAAGACCGAGCCGCGCGGCACCGAAAGCGTCAGCGCGTGCACGGCGCGGCGGTCGCCGAAGCTGCGCGACAGCTTCTCGGTCTGGATCGCGGCGTTCAAGCGATAGCCGTGACCGCAGAACGCGGGGAATCGGCGCCGCTCAGCGCGAAATCAGGGAGAAGCGCACTTCGAGACCCACGCGGCTAGAGGCGGGGGAGATGCGCGGGATCATCCGGACCAGAGCAGGGGCAGCCGGCTGCGCCGGGGGGCGGGAGATTTCCTGGCGCCGGGCGTAGGTGAATGCCTCTAAAGCCCCGAGCAAACCGATACCGGCCGCGAGCGCGATCCCGGCGCCGAGGCCTGGCCGCTCGAGTACCATCTGCTCGCCGCAGGGGATGGGCTCGCCGAAGGGGGAGCAGAACACGGTCTCTGTCCGCTCCTCCTCCCTCATTCCGACCGCCACCGCAGCCGCGGCCCCGCCGAGCACCAGCACGCCCAATGCGGGCCGGCCCGTCGCGAACTGACCGAGGCCGGGTACGATCGCGCCGCGCAAGAAGACCGCGCCAGGCGTAGCAGACGGCACGGCCTGCGCGAGGGCCTCCGTGCGCTGGCGCACGACCGCCGCATCCGCGGCGTTCGGATTCAACCGGAGATACGAGCGGAAATCGTCTAGAGCGCCGCGGTACGCCCCCTGCGCCTCCTGGGCGAGCGCACGATTGTAGTACAGCTCCACCCATCCTGGCGCCTGGCGCATGGCGAGAGCAAATGCGCGTTCCGCCGCCGCCCATTGCCGCTGGTCGAACGAATCGAGGCCCGCACGGAATTGCTGCGCCGCCGGGGCAGGAACCGCATCCTGCCGGGGCGCCAGTTGCTGGATGCGGTCGCGGACCTCGGCTGCATCTTCCGCGTCGGCATCCAGATCCAGGTAGCGGCAGTATTGTGTAGCCGCGGCACCGCGCGCGTCGAGCTCCTCGTAGGTGCGGGCAAGCCGATAGGCTACATCGGCATTCGACGGGTCCAGCAACGCGACGCGCCGGTAGAGATCGCGCGCCCCCGTTTGATCTCCCAATAGCGCCGCCTGGTTGGCGGCGGTAAGCAACTGGCTGACCTGTGCTTGCTGTTCCGCATCGAGCGGGGCCGCCCGGATTGGTGCCGGGGTTGGACAGGGACCCGAGCTTTCGCCCGGCAACTCCCGTTTCAGCGCGAGCGCTTGCGCCGCTGCCGCAGTGGGGAGGACTGCGACCAGGATGACCGCCATTCCGCACATTCCTGCGATCAGCCGCAACTCCCAGGTGAGCCTCACCGTACCTGCACCTCGTTCAGTGGTATAGATAGAGTTCTGCAAGATGCCAGGGGTGATGCTCTTCTATGTAAGCCGCTCCATATAGGCCGCTCACCCGCCGATGTTCGCCGCGAAGTTAACGGGCGGTAACCCGGCCACCGTGGCAGTCGCTCTCGGGGACCGGTTCTTGTTCCCTGCGCCGAGCGTCCACACAGTGGAGGCGAAGCCGCTCGAGTCCGAGACCGAGGTTGCCGGATCCACGGCTGCTGCGCCACCGTTTTCACTGGTCGTCCAGGTGACCGTCACTCCGGCGGCCGGCTGCCCCGCCGCGTCTAGGACCCGAACCACGAGCGGCTGCGAGAGCGTCTGATTGTTCGAGCCCGTTTGATTGTTTCCGCTGACCAGGACCACCTGCGAAGGCTCCGCGGCGGGCGGGGGCGGAGCCTGTACGATGATCGTTGCTGTGCCGCTCTGGCCTTCCGAGGTCGCGGTGATGGTCGCGCTGCCCGCATCTGCGGCGGTGACGAGGCCGGTGGTGGATACCGACGCCACGGCGGGGTTGCTGCTGCTCCATGTGATGGAGCGCCCGCTCAGCGCGTTGCCTGAGGCGTCGCGGAGGGTGGCGCTCAACTGCTGCGTGCCGCCCGTCTGCAGCTCGGCGGAATCGGGCGATACCTCGACGGTGGCGACCGGCGCAGGCGGCGGAGCCTGTACGGTGATCGCCGCGCTGCCGCTCTGGCCTTCCGAGGTGGCGGTGATGGTCGCGCTGCCCGCAGCTGCGGCGGTGACGAGGCCGGTGGTGGATACCGCCGCTACGGCGGGGTTGCTGCTGCTCCAGGCGATGCTACGCCCGCTCAGCGGGTTACCCACGGCGTCGCGGGGGGTGGCGCTCAACTGCTGCGTGGCGCCCGTCTGCAGCT
>JBBSMO010000358.1:0-3756 GCA_038233155.1 Longimicrobiales bacterium | reverse complement strand
GAGTTTCTAGATGCGGACGAGCGCCGCTGGGAGGTGCAGATCCTCTGGGGGCACCCGCAGGCGCTGCCCGAACGCGGCATCTATGGTGCGCGTTACCGCTGTCTCTCGGATGATGGGGAACCGGTGCGCGTCGGCCACATCCAGGAGTGGGCGATCCGCGACGCGGACCTCTGGCTGCTGCGCGAGATGCTCGCCGAGTCAGAGCCGGGCACCGAGATCGGCTGAGCCGCGTGCCTACTGTGCAGGCGGAGATAGCGATCAGCGCCGAGGCAGGCGAGCGCATCCGCCGCGAGATCCGCCGCGCTCGCGGCAATGAGGTATGCTTCCTCGCCGCGCTGGATGCGGAGCGCCAGCTCGTCGAACCGCGGGTGGTGGCGCGCGGTCATGCGGCCGCCGTGCTCGCCGCGATTCCGGACCGGCCGCCGGGCGCTGTCGTGCTGCACAACCACCCGTCCGGCAATCTGGACCCGTCGGAGGCGGATCTGCAGATCGCCGCCTCGCTTTGGGAGCAGGGGCTCGGCTTCGCCATCATCGACAACGAAGCGAGTGAGCTGTATGTCGTCGTCGAGCCGCCGCTGGACGTCGAAAACGAGCCGCTCGATCTAGATTCCATTGATGCGGTCCTTGCGCCGGGCGGCCCCGTGGCAGCCGAACACCGCGCCTATGAGGACCGGCCGCAGCAGCGGGAGATGTCGCGCCTGATCGCATCTTTGTACAACGAGGGCGGCGTCGGCATCACCGAAGCGGGTACGGGAACGGGCAAGTCGATGGCGTACCTGCTGCCCGCGATCCGCTGGGCGCTGCAGAATGGCGAACGGACGGTGGTATCGACCAATACCATCAACCTGCAGGAGCAGCTCGTAGATAAAGATCTGCCGTTTCTGCGGCGGGCGCTCGGGGAGCCGTTCCGCTTCACTTTAGTGAAGGGGCGGAACAACTACATCTCGATCCGCCGGGCGCGGTTGGCGGCGGAGCAGGCGCCGACGCTGCTCGATACGGAGAAGCACGCCGAGCTCGCGTCGCTAGTAGACTGGATCAGCACTACGCAGGATGGCTCGCTTTCGGATCTGTCCTTCCGCCCCTCGGGCGAGGTGTGGGACGAGGTCGCCTCCGAGTCCGATCTGTGCCTGCGCACCAAGTGCCCGCACTTCGAGGAGTGCTTCTACCAGCGGGCGCGTCGCGATGCCTCCTCTGCGGATGTGCTGGTCGTCAACCATCACCTGCTCTTTTCCGATCTGGCGGTGCGACGGCAGGCTGGCAACTACACGGCTCCGGCCGTGCTCCCCGCCTACCGCCGCCTGATCCTGGACGAGGCGCACAACCTCGAGGAGGCGGCAACCAGCCACCTGGGCGCTACGGTTTCGAAGCGTGGCCTCTTCCGGACCATGCGGCGCCTCGAGCAGCGCGGCAAAGGGGTGCTGCCCGCTCTGGAAAATGCATTGCGCGCCAGCGACCGGGACCTGCTGGCGCAGGCCGCGCTGGACCAGATATCGGGGACGCTCGTGCCCGCGCTCGAGGCCGCGCGGGAGCGTGCGGTAGCCGTCTTCGCCTGTCTCGAGGAGGTGCTGCGCGGCGGCGGTTCGGGCATGCTGCGGCTGGATACCGACTTCGCCAAGCACCCCGTTTGGCGGTTGGGGTTGGGAGATGCGCTCGAGGCGCTGCTCGGGAACCTAGGTGAGCTGCTGCGCGGCACGCGTGTGCTGCGCGACCGCATTACTAGCGACGAGGAGGCGCGGCAGCAGCTCGAAGCCCAATTGATGGAACTGCGCGGCGCAACCAGCCGATTGGAAGCTGCCGCGGACGCGCTGCGGCTCACCTTGCGGCCCGGCCCGGATGCGCTCGATATGGTCCGCTGGATGGATCACCGCCCGGCACGCGAAGGGCGCGAGTCCAACGTGATCCTTTCTGCCGCGCCCCTCGACCTGTCGCTGCTGCTGCGCGAGGCGATGTTCGAGCGCATCCCGACCGTGGTACTGAGCTCTGCGACTCTCGCGACGAGCGGCGGCTTCGGCTTCATGCGCGGGCGGCTGGGCCTTGCGGAAGATCTGGATGTGCGGCAGGCCATCTTCCCCTCGCCTTTCGATTTCCACGCGCAGTCGCTGCTGGTGGTGCCGACGGATCTGCCGCTCCCGCGTGGCGATCTGGACGGGCGGCACGACGAAGCCACGGTGCGCGGCACCATCGAGATGGCCAAGATCTCGGACGGAGGGCTCTTCGTGCTCTTCACCTCGTACCGCGCACTGCGGCACGTTGCGGCCGAGGTGCGCCGCCGAAAGATGGATCTCGAGTGGCCGCTGTTCGTGCACGGCGAGGGGCCGCGCGCCCAGCTCATCGAGCGCTTCACCGCGGCCGGGCGCGGTATTCTGCTCGGTACGAGTTCGTTCTGGGAGGGCGTAGACGTGCCGGGCGAGCCGCTGCGCGGCCTGGTGATTCCCAAACTGCCCTTCAAGGTGCCGTCCGAGCCGGTGACCGCCGCGCGCATCGAAGCGATCGAGGCGGCGGGCGGCAACGCCTTCCGCTCGTACATGCTGCCGCACGCGGCGATCCGCCTCAAGCAGGGCTTCGGCCGCCTGATCCGCGCGCGCACCGACCGCGGAGCAGTGCTTCTGCTGGACGGGCGGGTGACGCGCAAGAGCTACGGCCGCTACCTGCTCGATTCGCTGCCGCCCGCGCGCCGGCTCGTGGCGCCCTGGCGGGAGGTGCAGGCCGAGCTAGTCGCGTTTTATGGAAGATAGCCGTAACGACCCGCCCCTAAACGGTGATCCCGATGCCGCGCGCAAATTTAGTCCGGAATTTCCTGACGGGCGTTCTCGTGCTGCTACTGCTCGTCATCGGTGCGGGGGCGATCCTCTTCTACAGCATGCCCGACGCTGGCTGGCACTTTGACTTCGGGTCCGGCCCGCCGGCGCCGAAACAAGACGGCGCGGTAGTCCAGACCTACGCTCCGATTACGCCCCCGCAAGGAACGCGGCCGCGGTCCGCCCCTGCCGCGCCGCCCCCCCCGCGAAGCTCTGCCCGGGCAGCGATCCCCCTTGTGGGGGCGAATACCGCCGCCGGGACGCCGGCTCCGGTGCCCCAATCCGCTACTCGAACAACAGGTCAACTGATGATCCCGGTGCAGGGAGTCCGTGCGGAGGATCTGGTGGACACCTACACGGCAGCGCGCGGGCAGGGTCGCAGCCATGACGCCATCGACATCATCGCTCCCAAAGGAACCCCGGTGCTGGCGGTGGCGGAAGGGGTCGTGCTCAAGCTGTTCCAGAGCGACCGCGGCGGCATCACGCTGTACCAACTCGCGCCGGACCAGCGTACGATCTTCTACTACGCGCACATGGACGGCTATGCGGAAGGCGTTCGCGAGGGGATGACGCTGCGGCAGGGAGAGGTGCTCGGCTACGTGGGCGATACCGGCAACTCCGGCGCCGCCAACTTCCACCTGCACTTCGAGATCAACCTCACCGATGACCCGGAGCAATATTGGGGCGGCGAGCCGGTGAACCCGTACCCGCAGCTGCGGAGCGGCGTGTCGCGGCCGTGACGGCCTGCCGCGCAGTCCGCGCGCTGTTCCTCCCGCACGCCGGAGAGCAGAAATGGGATTGGTTTGGGACCTGATCCAGCAGAGCCAGTTGTCGGGCCACGAAGAGCGGGCTACCTCCCTCGAGGAGCGGGGGGAGCAGCTTGAACGAGAGCTGCGCACGCAGTCAGCTCTTCATGATGCTTTGATGATTCTCGAGAAGCGCTTGGGGGAGGATCTCG
>JBBSMO010000357.1:0-3758 GCA_038233155.1 Longimicrobiales bacterium | reverse complement strand
TCGACGTTGAGGTGGCCGGGCGTGCCCTCCATCAGCACCGCGACGGTTTCCTTGAGCAGCGCCCACGACGAGTACAGCACCAACAGCCCGATCAGTACCGAGGCCGCGGGGTCCGCCCAGTTCCAGCCGAACGCCCAGATCAGCGCGCCCGCCGCAATCGCGCCGACGCTGCCGAGCGCGTCGGTCAGCACGTGCAGCCAGGCGCCGCGCACGTTCAGGCTGTCGGCCTTGCCGTCGTTCAGGATCCAGAGCCCGGCGAGGTTGACGAACAGGCCGCCGACGGCAATCACCATCATCACCCCGCCTTGTACCTCCGGCGGCTCGCCGAACCGGCTGAACGCTTCGATGAAGATATAGATGGAAACCGCGACCAGCGTGGCGCCGTTGGCCAGCGCGGCCAAGATCTCAGTGCGGTAGTAGCCGTAGGTATGTTGCGGCGTGGCCGGCTTCTGCGCGATCCAGATCGCGAAGAGCGAGAGTGCCAGCGCGCCCGCGTCGCTGAGCATGTGACCGGCATCGGCGAGCAGCGCCAGCGAATTGGTGAGCAGCCCGCCGACGACCTCGGCGACGAGGTACACGCTGACCAGCGCCAGGGTGATGGTCAGGCGCTTCCGGTTCGCTGCGCCGTACGAGGAACCGTGACCGTGGCTGTGGCCGGAACCGTGGTTGTGCCCTGCGCCCATGCGTTCTCCCTGGAGAATTTTGCGCGGCCCGCGAGCCCGGCCCGCGGCGCCGCATGATGAAAGATACATGCCCGGCCGCAATCGCGAAGGGGATTGGCGAACGGCTCGCCAGCCGTTATTCTGCCAACACCGGAAACCAGAACTGCTGCTCCTGCTCAAACTCTCGACCGATCGGGCTGCTCCCCATGCGAGATCGCCGCGCCGCGCGCTCCGCTGTGCAATTCCTGCTGTTGGTCCTCTGCTCCGTGGCGGTTCCCGCCGCGCCGCTCGCCGCGCAGGCGGCAGATACCGCCCGCGCATCGGACGAGCCGCTGTTCAGCGCACGCGATGCGCTGTTCGCGGGCGGCTTTGTGCTCGGCACCATCGTGCTCGCACCGCTTGACCGGCAGATCGCGGCGGAGTTTCGGCGCGACGATCGGCAGGCGAACCGCGTCTACCGCAACACCGCGACGACCTTTCGCATCCTGGGGGTGCCCGGCTCGCTCGGCCTGGCCGCGGCGGCGTACGCGGTGGGCCGCGTTACGGACCAGGAGCGTCTGGCAGACATCGGGCTGCACACGACCGAGGCGGTCGTGATCGGGGGCGGGATCAACTACCTGATCAAAGGGTTGGCCGGGCGGGCTCGCCCGTTTCTCGATCCCGACGATCCGCTCGATTTCCGGCTCGGCCGTGGCTTCGGCGCCGACCAGTTCCGCTCGTTTCCTTCCGGACACACCACGGCCGCATTTGCCGCCGCCGCCGCGGTGACCACAGAGGTCGCGGAGCGGGATCCGGACAACAAGTGGTGGGTGGGAACGCTGCTCTACGGCAGTGCGGCGCTGGTCGGCGCTTCGCGCAGCTTCAACAACAAGCACTGGGCGAGCGATGTGATGGTGGGCGCGGCGATCGGCAGCTTCAGCGGTTGGAAGGCCGTGGCCTACAACCACGATCGGCCGGACAACGAGGTGGACGAACTGCTGCTTGGTGTCACCATTCCCACCAACGGCGGTCCGCTGCTGCTCTGGGTTCTGCCGCGGCGGCGATAGGCAAGCCGGTCGCAGCGGCTCAATCCGCGAGCAGCCTCTCCGTCGCCGCGTACGGGTCGTCCGCGCCGCGCACCGCAGCCTCGATCCGCCTGATCGTGCGCGGCAGATCCCCCCCCGTCGCCTGGAACACCTGCTCGAAAAGATCCAGCCGGCCGTAGTACAGCCGCCGGGAGATCAGCGTCGCGTTGTTGAGCGGCCGACGGAAGAAGCCCGCGAAGCTCCCGGTTTCGAGCTGCGGCCGCACCTCCGCGTTGAAGCGCTCCTCCGCGCGGCGGAATACCTCGGCGCGCGCGGCGATCTTTTGCTCGGTCGTCAGGTCCGGCCGTGCGTACAGCGCTTCCATCTCGTCGATCAATTCGCTTAGAAACGCTCCGAACCGCAGCTCGTCGCGCCAGTCCGCTTGTGCCCGCGCACAGGTCGTTGCCGTCGCTCCGTCCCTCCCGCAGAACAGCTCGATCGCACCGCGTGACCCGACAAAGTTGGCGAAGCTTTCGTTGAACTTCGCCTGGCCCGCCGCATAAAAGGTGTTGTGCAGCAGCTCGTGGATCACGGTGTTCGCGAGTGAAACCTCGTCATAGCGCAGCAGGGGCGAAACGAGCGGGTCGTTGAACCAACCGAGCGTGCTGAACGCGGAGGTCGGCCGCAGGTAGGTATCGAACCCCGCGCGCTCGAGCTTGTCGATCTCGCGTTGCGCGCGGCGTTCGCTGAAAAAGCCCTTGTACGGCACGCTCCCCACGATCGGGAACCACCAGGTGTGCGCCTCGAACCGGTCCTTGCGCGCGGCGGAGAGCACCAGCGCGAGCGTGTCGCTGTCGAGCTGCGAAAAGGTCGTGTAACTCTCGCCCGCATCCAGCCCGAGCCGCTGTTCCGCGAACTGACGCGCTTCGAGCACCAGCGCCAACTTGGCCCGCGTCGCTTCCGGCGTGCGAGGGTCGCGCACCAGCTTCGGGATCGGTTGGCGACGGCTCAGGATCTTGGCCTCCTCCCACCCGGCGCGGATCACGTAGACCGGCGAGCAAGCGGAGGTGAGCAGGACCAGGAACAGCAGCAGAATACGCGGCATCGGCAGCGGGAGTGAGGGCGGACACGGGATCAACCGACCTCTGCGTACGAGCGGTGACACGCGGAGGTTCCGCGGATCAGGGCGCCACCGTCACGCGCACTGCTCGAGACGGAGCGAGCAGCGAGTAGCCGTAAGAAACGCGGGCTGATCGCATGCCCTTGACAGAGACTTTCCACTCTCTATACTATCATATAGTAATTTAGTAGATTTTTGCCTGCTTTCTCCACGTGGGGGTTCACCTTCATGACCGTTTTGGGCCTTGCGTTCGCGGTGCTGATCGGGCTTTCGCTGGGCCTCCTGGGCGGGGGAGGGTCGATTCTCACCGTACCGATCCTGGTTTACGTGCTCGGCTGGGACGCCAAGCAGGCAATCGCAGCGAGCCTGGTTGTGGTCGGGACGGCAAGCCTATTCGGGGCCATCGGCCACTGGCGGGCCGGCAATGTGAAATTGCGCCTGGCGCTGCTCTTCGGCGTCTTCGCCATGGCCGGCGCCTACGTGGGTAGCCGGTTCCTGTCGCCGCTCTTCAGCGGCACCGTGCAGCTCGCGATCTTCGCAGTCGTGATGCTCCTGGCCGCGGTCTCGATGTTTCGAGGGCGAGCGAAGGCGCCCGGCGAGGCGGGCGAGGCGGGCGAGGCGGGCGAGGCGGGGCGGGGGGTGTCGTTGCCGCTGACGGTCGGGGTGGGTCTCGCGGTCGGGGTGCTTACGGGCCTCGTGGGCGTGGGGGGTGGCTTCCTGATCGTTCCGGCGCTGGTGTTGTTGGCCCGCCTGCCGATGAAGCAGGCGGTGGGCACCAGCCTGCTGGTAATCGCCATGAACTCTGCGTCGGGATTCCTCGGATACCTGGGTCAGGTGGCAGTCCCCTGGGGCTTTCTCACGCTCTTCACCGCGATGGCGGTCGCCGGCATCTTCGCCGGAACCTACCTGGTGAAGTTCGTCTCTCAGGAGGCACTCAAGCGGGGATTCGCGGTGTTCCTGGTGGTGATGGGC
>JBBSMO010000356.1:0-3761 GCA_038233155.1 Longimicrobiales bacterium | reverse complement strand
CACCCGGCCGAATGCGCGGTCTGCAATCACTTCCGCACACCCTTGGACAAGGCGCCGCCGGTGGCGCCTCTGCTGTTCGCTCGCGAAGCATCGGGTGGCGCCGCGGTGCACACCCGGCACTTGCTTCCGCACCGCGCAGCGCGCACCCTCCTTCCGCGCGCCCCTCCAACGTTCGCCTGACCGCCCGCTGCGGGTGATCCGCAGTCTGAGTGGCGGCATTCACGAGCTGATTCTCACGCTGCCGGGCGCTAGGTCCGGCACGAGCCGTGTACACGAACGTTGGGAATTCCATGTCCGATCTGCCATATCTAGATGGGAGGCGGGTGCTGCCTGCCACCTTGTTCTCGCTGTTTCTTTTGGTCGCCGGTGTGGTCCCGGCATTTGCCCTCGGTGCCGCCGCACCGCCCATTCGCGGGGTGGTTACCGACACGGCCGGGGTGCCGCTCTCGAATGTGCGGGTGGTCCTTGCCGCCGCGAACCGCGGCACGACTACCGCGGCGGACGGTTCCTACCTGCTCCGCTCCGTCCCGCCCGGCGAGTACCACCTCGACATCTCCCTGATCGGGTATGCCCCCGAGCACGTCGAGGTGACGGTGCCGGAGTCCGGCCCCGACGTCATAGCCAACGTTCAGCTGCGGCAGTCGCCGCTTACCCTGGAGGGGATCATCGTCACCGGCACTGTAGGCGCCGCCGATCCGCTGACGGTCACGCAGTCTACCACTCAGCTTTCGGGCAAGGAGTTGGACCGCCAGCTCGGTTCGACCATCGCCGAGACGCTAGCCGGGCAGCCGGGAATTTCGAGCCGCTACGGCGGCCCGGCCGCCTCGGTGCCCGTGATCCGCGGGTTGACGGGCGACCGGGTGCTGATGCTGCAGAACGGGCAGCGTACCGGTGATTTGGCAGGTACCTCGTCGGATCACGCCGCGTCGGTCGACCCGCTCGCCGCGTCGCGCGTGGAGGTGGTGCGCGGGCCAGCTTCGCTGCTCTACGGCAGCAGCGCCTTAGGCGGCGTAGTCAATGTGATCGGCAACGACATCCCCACCAATGTGCCGAATCACATCGAAGGATTCATTGCCGCGCAGGGCGAAACGGCTACGCCCGGCGGCGCAGCTACGGCAGAAGCGATTTTCCCGCTCGGTTCGTCCCTCGCGGTCCTCGCGCGCGGCGGGTTCCGCGATGCGGACGACCTGCGGGTGGGTGGCGGCGGCAAACTGGACAATACCTTTTTCGAGAATCTGCATGGAGATGCGGGCCTCGGCTACATCGGCGAGATCTTCTCGGGCGGCGCCGCCTTTAACGCATATGGTTTCAGGTACGGCTTGCCCGCCGCGCCGGATGCCGAGGAGGCCGGCGTCCACATCGAAGGGGCCCGCTACGAAGCCACCGCACGCGGCGATTGGGTGCTGGCCGGCACGGCTCTGCGCGACATCAAGGCGAATGCGAGCGCGCAATGGTACACGCACGACGAGATCGAGCCGGACGGAGAGATCGGCACCACCTTCAAGCTCAACACCCAAACGGCGGATCTGCGCGCCAACACCGGCTTCTTCAACGTTCGCGGGACGATCGGCGCGTCCGGGCTCTTCCGGCAGTACGAGCCTACGGGCGAGGAAGCGCTCACGCCGGACGCAATCAGCAACAGCGGTGGCATCTTCCTTTTTCAGGAGGTGGCGGTGCGCGGCCTGCCGATCAGCGAAGAGTTCACACCCCGTCTGCAGTTCGGGGCGCGCTACGACCTGTACCGCATCGAAACTAGCGACAGCGAGGACTTCGGCGCCGCACGCGCGCTGGATTTCGACGCGTTTTCCGGATCGGCGGGGCTCAGCATCCCGTTCAGCCGCAAGAGCTCGGCAGGGTTCAGCGTCGCGCGTGCATTTCGGGCGCCGACCGTCGAAGAGCTATTTTCGAACGCCTTCCACGCTGCGGTCGGCACCTTCGACATCGGCAACCCCAATCTCGAGGCGGAAACCAATCTTGGAATCGAGGGGGTGGTGCGCGCGCAGACGGAAGTGCTCAACCTGCAGTTTTCCGCCTACTACAACCAGATCGACAACTACATCACCCCGAACATTGTCGGCGATACGTTGGTAGCGGAAGAGGGCGAGACATTCGCCGTGCCGCTCAACGTCTTCAGCCAGCAGGACGCCTCGATCCGCGGGATCGAGGGCAAGGTCGAGGCGATTGTCGCGCCAAACTTCGTGCTCGGTGCCATGGGAGATGTGATCGACGGGCAATTCCGCAGCGACGCGCCGCTGCCGTTTCTTCCGAGCGGACACCTGGGCGGCACCGCGCGCTGGGACGACGGCAAGTTCTCCGTAGGCGGCACAGTCCGCCGCGCCTTCGCCCAGAACGAAGTGCCAGAGAACGAGTTCGCGACTCCCGCCTACACGCTGATCGACCTGAGCGGCAGCTACAGCCTAACGGTCGCCGGACGAGTGAACACCCTCACCTTGCGCGCCGACAACGTGCTGGATGAGCGATACCGCGAGGCGACCAGCCGCATCAAGGACTTCGCGCCCAACCCCGGCCGCAACCTGAGCCTGGTCTACCGGGTGCTGTTCTAAGCCGGCTGCGGGCCGCCGTGGAGCAGGGTCCTCGCTACAACAGCGGCGCCGCGGCGCTGACAGTTCCTTCCGCGAAACGGCCCGGGCGCAGCGCGGCCACATCCAACGTGGTGGCGGAACCATCTAAGATGATTTCGGCGAGCAGATGGCCGAGGGCGGGTGCGTGCATTACGCCGTGCCCGGAGGAACCGGCGGCGACGTACAGGTTTTCCGCGCCTGGAACGAGGCCGAGCAGGGCGTGCTCGTCTGGCGTCATCTCGTAGAGGCCGCCCCAGCAGCCTTCCCGGTCGATCTTGGCATTCTGCAAGGACGGAACCCGTTCGCGTGCCCGCCGCACCGTCTCCCGCACCCAATCGTCGCGCACCGCATGGTCGAACGGATCTGCGTCTTGCGGCTGGTCGGGCCAGAGCAACAGCACGCGCCCGTCGCGCACGCGCAGGTGGAGGCCGTCATCTATGAACGCCGTCATCGGCATGTCCTCGGGCAACGCGCTAGAGGGCTCGGTGATGGCCACCTGACGGCGCAACGGGCGTACAGGGAGCGACTCGCCCTGAAAGGGCAGAGTTCCCGCCCAAGCGCCTGCGGCATTGATGACCCACCTTGCGGAGGTGCTGCCCCGGCTGGTCCGCACCGCTGCCACGGTGCCGCCCGGAGTGGCGTCGAAGCCGAGCACCCGGGTGCCGGGCTGAACCCGCGCGCCCAGGCGCTTTGCAGCCGCGAGATACCCCGCTGCGATCTGGTGCGGGCGGAGGAACCCGTCGCTGGCGCAGAACGTGCCCCCGGCGAGCCCGTCGGTGTTGACCGCTGGGTTCAACTCGCGGATTTCCGCGACGCTGACGGCGCGCGCCTCGGACAGGCCTGCCGCGTGCTGCACGCGCTGTGCGGCGAGCAGAGCATCGAGGATCGCTGGCGAGCTGGCCATGAACAGATAGCCGCAGGCGCGGTAGCCCGGATCGGCGCCGATTTCGTCCTGGAAGCGGCGCAGCTTTTCTCTCGCGAGCAATGACAGCCGGACCTCGACATCGGTGGCGAATTGTGCACGAAAGCCGCCGCTTGCGCGCGCGGTGCTGCCCTGCCCCGGCGCGCTTTCGTGGTCTAGCACGAGAATGTCGCGGCAGCCCCGGGCGGCGAGATGGTAGGCAACGCTGGCACCGGTCACTCCCGCGCCGATGATCACGCATTCGGCTGTCTTCATCT
>JBBSMO010000355.1:0-3772 GCA_038233155.1 Longimicrobiales bacterium | reverse complement strand
GTAATCGAGGTACTTCTGCACCGTGAAGACGCTGTCCCGCAGCGGCAGCGGCGCCGTGGTAAGCTGCGCCGCTGCCGGCGCGGCGAAGGCGGCTGTCAGCAGGAGCGGCAAGGATGCTGCAAATTGCTTGTTCATCGGCATCAGCGGCTGGGGGCGCGGTTCACGGGCAGGGCTGTCCGGTTCGGTACAGCGTACACGTTAGCACCTTCCGGCCAGGGCGGCCAGCGTGGGTCTCGTGCCACTATCCCGGCGGTTCGCTCCCGGCTGGCGGCTGCTCGCCCGCCACAGCTTGCTCCCGCCCCCGGGCGCAGGTTAGCTTCGCCCGCCCGCAGTTCACGCGAGCCGGCAATCGCCCGGCTTCCGTCCCTACCCCAGACATGACTCACGCCCTGCAACTGACGGATCTCACCAAGCAGTTCGCCGGCCACCTGGCGGTCGAGCGGCTGGACCTGGCGGTGCCCGCCGGCAGCATCTACGGAATCCTCGGGCCCAACGGCGCGGGCAAGTCCACGACGTTGCGCATGGTGATGAACATCATCCTCCCCGACAGCGGAACGGTGAACCTGCTGGGAAGCGACCCGGCCCGTGACCGCTCGGTGCTGCGGCGCGTAGGCTACCTGCCCGAGGAGCGCGGGCTGTACAAAAAGATGAAGACGCTGGACGTGATCACCTTTTTCGCACGCCTCAAGGGCATGACGGCCTCTGCCGCACGCAGCGAGGGGGAGATGTGGCTCGAGCGGATGGGGCTCGCCGAGTGGCGCGACAGTAAGATCGAGACGCTCTCGAAGGGGATGCAGCAAAAGGTGCAGTTCATCACCACCGTGATGCACCAGCCGGAGCTGCTGATATTGGACGAGCCGCAGTCAGGCCTAGACCCGGTGAACCAGGAGGTGCTGCGCGATACCATTCTAGATGCCGGCAAGCAGGGGCGCACCGTCATCTTCAGCACCCACAACATGGACCAGGCCGAGCAGATGTGCGAGTCGGTCTGCATCATCGCGCAAGGGCGAAAGGTTCTGGACGGCAGGCTCCGCGAGATCCGGCGCGAGAACCGCGGAAATCGCTACCGCATCGAGTTCGACGAGCCCTCCGAGGCGGCGGACCGCTTCATGGCGGCGCCACCGGGCGCGAGCGAGGTGCGCCGCGCGGGCGACGGCTGGGACCTCGAAATGCCGGCCGGGCAGGATGTGCGCGCCGTGCTTGGCGGGCTTGCCCAACTTGATGCGCCGCTCTCCCGCTTCGAAAGGCTGCAGCCGTCGCTGCACGAGATTTTCGTCGCGCGTGTTGGCGAAGCATCCACCGCTCACCGCCGCCCGGAGGCTGCGCATGTCTGAGCTGATGATCATCATCCGCCGCGAATTCATCGAGCGCGTCGGAACCCGTGCGTTCATGATCGGGACGGTGCTCTTCCCGCTCTTTCTGATCGCCACCTTTTTGCTGCCCCAGTTGCTGATGGGGGGCAGCAAGGAACGCCCGGTCGCGGTGGTCAGCGAGGGCCCGGCGGGGATCGCGGAGAGCTTCGCGGCCGTGCTCGGCGCGGAGCCGGAAGACGAGGACGACGACCGCTATGCGGTCGAACGCGTCGGCGGCACGATGGCGGAGAACCGGGAGGCGTTGAACGCACGGCTGACCGCTGAGGAAATCGAGGGCTACATCGAGATCCCGGCAGATGTGCTCGAGAGCAACGAGGTCGTGTATCGCGCGACGAGCATCGCCAACTTCGGCGTGCAGCGCGACATCCGCCGCGCGGCCTCTCAGGCGGTGCAGGCGGAGCGGCTGCAGATTGCTGGGCTGGACGGCGGCGAAGTCGCCGAGCTGTTCCGCCCCGTAGAGGTGAGCACCGCACGGGTGACCGAGCAGGGAGAAGAGGCGGGCGACGCGGAAACCACCTTCTGGATGGCGTACATCGTCATGTTCCTCGTGTACTTCATGACTGCCTTCTACGGCGTCAATGTGATGCGCGGCGTGCTCGAGGAGAAGACAAACCGGATTGCGGAAGTCATGGTCAGCTCGGTTCCCGCGAGCCATCTGATGCTCGGGAAGATCCTAGGCGTAGGCGCGGCGGCGTTGCTGCAGGTTGGGATCTGGGCGTTGTTCGTCGCTCTGCTCGCCAGTTCGGATGCGATCGCAGCCCAAATGGGGCTCACGGATGATGTGCGCGGCGCGCTCGCCATCGATCCCGGCACAGGTGTATTGCTCCTGATCTACTTCGTGCTCGGCTTCCTGCTCTTCGCCGCCGTCTTTGCCGCTGTCGGGGCAGCGATGACAAGCGAGCAGGAGGCGCAGTCGCTGCAAATGGTGGTAATGGTGCCGCTGTTCGTGCCCATCCTGTTCCTAGGCCAACTGACGGGGGAACCGCTCGGCACCGCTGCGACGGTGCTCGGGTTGATTCCCTTCACCGCTCCCATCGCAATGCCGGCGCGGCTCGCCACCATCGCGCTGCCGCCGCTACAGATCGCCCTGTCCATAGCGCTGATGCTGGCGGCGATTGCGCTGGTGGGTTGGCTGGCGGGGAAGATCTACCGCGTGGGGATTCTCAGCACCGGCAAGAAGCCGTCGCTCAAGGAGCTGGGGCGTTGGCTGCGGGCGGCGTAATCGTCGCGAGACGCGGGTCGTATTGGGCGCCGGACACGGTTGCAGAGGACCTGCCCTTCACGCGCCCGTTGGGGAGGTGAGGAGACAAGCCGGCGCGCAACTCCCGTTCGCGTAGCGCACGCACTGAAGCGATGGGTTGCAAGACGCCGGTCAGAATAAAGCTGGCCGATGCAGAGCTACGAAGTGGCGTTTCTTTCGGAAAGGCAACGGTTACCGGTCCGCACGCTCCACATCAACGATCAGCGGGCGGTGGTCGGAGCCGACATTCGGCCCGACAACCGCCCGCGTCGCCTCCAGCGTAGGCCCCACCAGCACATGGTCAATGCGTACGCGGATCCACCCGTTGTACTTGGTCATTCCAAAACCCGCTCCCCGCGCCGAAAATGCATTGGTCAGCTCCCCCCACCAGCGTCGGTAGATACGGCTTTCGACCGGAGTGTTGAAGTCACCCGCAACCACAAACGGCCCGCCCGCCGCCTCAGCCCACTCGCGGGCCTGCCGCGACTCTGCGTCGCGGATGCGGGTGTTCGCCTCCAGCGAGCCGACATCGTCCCGCTGCATCACCCCTTCGAACCCTTTGCGCGGCGTTTCCAGGTGAAGATTAGTGAAGTGCAACTCGCCAAGAGGCGTACCGAGCGTCGAGCGCACTACATTGCCCGCCCCGCCATAGCCTGACCGCGCAGCGAACTCGAAGGCGCTTCGGTCCATCACCGCTGTAGCTTGAATGGGGAAGCGCGTCAGCAAACAGAGGCCAGAGGACAGGTTCGCGTGCCACCCGGTGAGCAGCCCCAACACCGGCAGAATGGCCCGGGGACATTCCTGCACCGCCACGATGTCGATTTGATGTTCGCGGATCAGCGCGGGCAGCTCGGCAAACGCTTCCAGGGAACCCGCCGCGTTCAGCGTCATGATCCGCACCGCATCTCCCTTATCCGACGATGCCGCGAGGTTCAACCGCAGCCCCATCACCGGAACCAGGACCACCAGCGCCGCTATGGCCAACACTCCGAGCAGCGCGGGGCGCTCGAGCGCGGCTAGCGGCGCCAGTACCAACAGCGGCGTCAGCAGCAGCCAGCGCCCGCTGAACAGCACAATGGTCGCGAGCCACCATTCGTCGCCCCATCCCCAGAGCACCGCCCACGCTAGCAGCGCCGCGGCAAGATATGCCCATACCAGC
>JBBSMO010000354.1:0-3774 GCA_038233155.1 Longimicrobiales bacterium | reverse complement strand
CGCCGACGAGGCGCTCCCGCACCTCGATGCCGTCTATCACTTCGCACTCCGCCTTTCGGGCGGCGGGACAGATGAGGCGAGTGATATCGCGCAGGAGACCTTTCTGCGTGCTTACCGCGCGTGGGACAGCTACACGCCCGGAACCAATTGCCTCTCCTGGCTCTTTACCATCTGCCGGAATGTCTTCCGCCGCAGGTACGAGCGCGGCCAGCGGCGGCGCGAACGCCCGGCAAGCGACTACGACGCGGATGTCGAGGCGCTCGCTGTCACCGCAGTCTTCAGCGAGGTTCGTGCAGCCGACCCGGAGCGGGAGTTCTTTGAATCTTTCGTAGATGAAGAAGTGCTGCGTGCCGTGGACCAGTTGCCGACGGAGTTTCGCGAGGTCGTATTGCTGAGCGATCTGCAGGGGTTGTCGTACGCAGAGATTGCCGCGGTTATAGACGCACCGCTGGGCACGGTGAAGAGCCGCCTCTACCGCGGCCGGCGCCTGCTCCAGCAGACGCTGTACGCCTACGCGCTCGAGATGGGCTATCTCATGCCTGAGGTGAGTGAATGAACCAACCGGCCATGCTCCCGTGTGATCAGGTGATTGCCCAGCTTTGGGCTTTCATCGACGGCGAGCTGACCCCGGAGACCACAAGGCGGCTTGAAGAGCACCTCGAGCTTTGCCAGCGCTGCCTTCCCCAGTACGATTTTCAGCGTGCGTTCGTCGCGTTCATCAGCAGGCAACGTGAGCAACCCGTACCCGCTGGCCTGCGGGCCGCCGTCTTCCAAAGTCTCCTCGATGAGGAGAGCAAGCCGAAATCCTTGCTGCGCAGGCTCTTTACGCGCGAGTGAACCGCGCTACCCCGAGCTGGCGGAACCTTTGGGGGAGATGGCGGATTCGCACTCGTGCTCGTGCGGTGCATTTTGGCCGCTCTCTTTATTCCCGCTCGGAGGTCACCATGCATTCACGCTGGCTTGATTGGGCCCCGCTCCCGCTACGTCTGATCCTTGGGTTCGGGCTGATCTATCACGGGTACCCGAAGGTGCTTACCGCGGATGGACATCAAGGTTTTGTCGGTATGCTGCAGGGGATCGGCATCCCCGCGCCCGGGCTGGCCGCATGGGGCGTAGGTCTGGTCGAGTTGTTCGGCGGCCTCGCTCTCATTCTCGGAGCGTTCGTGGCGATCTCCGCCGCCCTCAACGTGGTCAACATGCTCGTGGCCATGGTCACCGTGCACCTGCCGCACGGGTTCAGCTTCATAAACATGACCGGCATGGGGCCGGAAGGGCCGACCTTCGGCATGCCGGGCTACGAGGTCAACCTGCTGTACATCGCGGGATTGCTGGCACTGATCCTGGGGGGTTCGGGCGCGTTCTCGGTAGATCGCATGCGAGCTGAGAGGGACCCTGCCGCTCGTGGTACTATCATGCGCAGCGACGAAACCGCGACGGTCACCCGGTAGCGCGATCGGTTTCTGGCGTCGGAACAAAAGTTTCAAAGGAGCATCGAACGGGGCGCCGAGCGCCCGCACAGCGTCAAGATGCTGCGCCCGGGAGTTCGCGAGCGGTTCCGGCAAGGGCAATGCGATCGGGCTTCATTTGCGCGCTGGTCTCTTCTGTCGGCCACGGCAGAAAGGCGACTGGGACCATGTACCGCGGCAGTCGCTCGCCGAGCCACGCCTCGATTTCCGCGGCCGGAGGCGGCTTTGTCACGCCGCGGATGAACGCGACCGGCCTCTGCCCCCATTCGCGGTCTGGCACCGGCACGACGATCGCCTCGTCGATCTGCGGGTGCTCGCCCAGCACGCGTTCGATCTGTTCAGGCTGGATGTTCTCGCCGCCCGAGATGAACTGGTTGTCGCTGCGCCCGAGCACCCGCAGCAGCCCCCGCGCGTCGATCTCTCCCAAATCTCGTGTGTGGAACCACCCGTCGGCGTCGCGCGCCGGGTCGATGCTGTCGTCGCGCAGGTAGCCTAGAAAAAGCGTCTCGCCGCGCACGAGGATCTCGCCGCCGGTGGCGATCTTCAGTTCGCGATGCGGCAGGAGGCGCCCGGAGGTCGAGAGCTCGGAGAGCGACGCTCCCGGCGCGGTTGTCGTAACCTGAGACGCCATTTCCGTCATCCCGTAGCTCGTGTGAACCGGCAGCCCTCGGGCGTGCGCCTCCGCCACCAGATTCGGGGGGATGGCGCTGCCGCCGAGCAGGACCGCACGAAGGTGAGCCGCGGCGCCGGCGCCCGGGTCATGCAGCAGCCGCAGCAACTGGGTAGCAACCATGGACACATGGGAGATGCGATGCCGCGCCACCAACTCTGCCAACCCCGATCCTGCCGCGGGCATTACCATCGTCGCCCCCGCGCGCAGGCAGCGGAAGAGGATGGCGACCCCGCCGACGTGAAAGAGCGGCAACGACAGCAGCCACCGGTCTCCAGCCGCTAGACGAATGTTCTGGTTGGACCCCGCCGCATTCGCCACGTGGTTACCCATCGAGTGCAGCGCCGCCTTCGGCTCCCCCGTACTCCCCGAGGTGAACACGATCGTCGCCGGCTGCGAGGCGGCAATGGTGATCGGACCGAGCTTACCCGCCCGCCCGCTCCCGCCAGACAGCAGCGCACCGGGACCGACCGGCGCGACCGAGGCAGAATCTGCCGCCGCAGCCGCTCCCGGGTCATCGGTGATCAGATGCGTCGCACCGGCGGCGCGCAGCAGCGGCAGGATCCCGGCGGGTGGGATCCGGGTGTTGAGCGGCGCCGCGATGCACCCGGCACGCATCAGCGCGAGGAGCAGCAGCGCGTATGCGCCGGTCTGCGGGAGGTGGACGGCGACCGCGCTTCCTGGCTCACAACCGAGCGATCGCACACGATTAGCGGCCACCTGCACCAGTTCATCAAGCTGCACGAAGCTGAACGACTGCGCGGGCGTGACCAGCGCGGGCGCACAGGGGTGTGCTCTCGCCGCGGCCCGCAGCGGGCAGGACAGCATCCCGTCGGCGCCGGATACCCCCGTCACAAGTTCCAGCCCACGGAGAACAGGACGCTGAAGGTCAGGAGCAGGCGCGCTGTCGCCCCGAGCAACGGGTTGAGCACTGCGGCGGCGGGCGTGCTCCGCAACGCACGGATCGCCGGCAGCGCCACCGGCAGGACCAGCAGTGTCAGCAGCGCGCCCGGGTGCTCGCCGGTCACCAACCAGAGCAGAGGCGGGATCAACGCCGCGACTGCCACGCACCCCACGTACAGACCCATACCGAAGCGGCGGCCGAACCGCACGACCAGCGTGCGCTTGTGTGCCGCGCGGTCCTCCTCGACATCACGGATGTTGTTGACCAGCAGAATCGCCACCGACAGCAGCCCTGCCGCCACTCCCGCCGCAAGCACCTCGGGCGTCACCGTCAGCGCCTGCACGTAGAAGGTTCCGCCTACGGCAACCGGGCCGAAGAAGACGAGCACGAACAGGTCGCCCAGCCCGAGGTAGGCCAGCGGATACGGCCCGACCGTGTAGAGCACCCCCGAGATGATGGACAGCACGCCGATCAGCACGACCGGCCACCCGCCGCGCCAGACCAGGTACACGCCGGCTACCGTCGCCATCGCGAAGGCGACAGCCGTCGCAAGCTGCATCGCACCCGCTTGGACCAGCCCCGCCTGCGTCGCCCGCACCGGGCCTTTGCGCGCGCCCGTGTCCGCCCCCTTGATGAAATCTGCATAATCGTTGGCGAAGTTGGTGCCGATCTGAATCCAAATCGCACCCCACAGCGCCGCTAGCGCGGCGAGCCAATGCGCCGCCCCCGCCTCG
>JBBSMO010000353.1:0-3777 GCA_038233155.1 Longimicrobiales bacterium | reverse complement strand
TGCTCGAGCCGCCGAGAAAGGCAGCCTCGTGCAGAGGGTAGCCGCCCCATACCCACTTGCCCCCGGCCCGAAGAGCGAGCGTGGGAGCGGATGGAAGGGCGGCCGAGAGGTAGGTGACGGCTTCGCCGTTCAGATCGCCGAACGCTTCCCGGGCATCCAACCAACCCGGGTAGGCGCTCGCGGAACCGCTCAGACGGAAACCCGAGCGGGGCAACTCCGGCTGGTCCTGGTTGTCCCAACGGGCAGCGATCTGCATGCCGGCTTGGCGAAAGGAATCGTCGTTGCCGTACGCATCCAGTGCTTCCAGCGGGCCCCCTGCCCTGCCTTCGAGATCGGTGTAGCGGAAGGCCGGACCCGCCGATACCCACCGTGCGGGCGCGAAGAAGTAGCGCACGGCGGCAGCGGCGAACACATCGTCGCGTTCCACTAAGAAGCGCTTGTTGTCTCCGGAAGCGTCCGTGGCATTGCCGAAGCCGTGAAAGCGCAAGCTGCTGATCTGTGAGCCGCGCAACTCTGCCCAACCGGCGAGCCCCGAGTTCGCGCGCCTGAAATCACCGGTGCCTTCCAGCAGGAATCCGCGCGAGCCGAAGGCGTACGCCCCGCGCGCACCTAACCGGTACTTGAACGGATGGTAGCGAAATCCATAACGGGTATAGGCAGGCCCCGCACCCAATACTACGCCGGTCTCCGTCCGGTATCCAACGGAAGGGGTGACGGAATAGGACGCCCCCCAATCCCGGAAAGGTGCGAGCACGAGCGCACCCTTTGCGTCCGGGGTCTCGTACGAGCGTTCATTGATCGAGGTCGCCGCGCCACCCAGAAGTTGATTGTCGCCCCTGGCGTCATACAGCGCCGTACCTCCCCGCGACGAGCGGACTCTAGCCGAGTCTGCCAGCACGTCATCACCGCCGCCGCCCACGATCCGTACAACAATGCTGCGTGTCACATCGCCGCGGACGGTCGCCCGGTCGTCTCCGCCGTGCAGGAAAAGGCGCACCTCGCGCGTCTCCGATGGCAAAAACCGCCGCTGGAACAACGGCTCGTCCGCTACACCGGATTTCTTGATTTCGAAGATGCGGACGTCCACCGAACCATCGGGCTGCCGGTCTACCAAGGCGAGTTCGTCCTCGTCCGTCGAGTGAACATCTACCGCGTAGCTAAGGCGCTCGTAAAAGCGCCCGGCGGCGCGGGCGAGGTCGTCCCGCCGCTCGCGCAGCGCCTGCTCGATCTCGTTTCCGCGCAGCGCGTAGAACTCGGGCGGCAACTGGCGGACTGCGTCGGCGATGACTGCGTCCGTAAGCCGGCGCTGCAGGTCTGCCGCGGTTGCTTCCCAAACCGGCCGGCCGAGCTCTGAAAGCAGGCGGCGATCTAGGTTCGTGGCATTCATGGTGAGGCCGCCCAGATCCGTAATCGAGCCGCCGAAACGTACTGCGTTCGGGATTCCGCCCCGCCCGGCCCCGAGGAGCAGCCCGTCGAAGTTCACCAGAGCGTAATCCCGATCGCGGGGAATGGGCTGATAGATCTTCAATCCATCCCGGTCAAACCGGGCCCAGCGCCATTGACCGGCGTGCCGGTCCCAATCTCCGAGGATCAGGTCCATGATGCGCGCACGCAGGTACGCGGCGGCATCCAGGCGGTGTTCGGCGTCATCCTCGAGGTTGTCGAGAAGAGTTTCGGTCCCGACGATCTTGGCTGAGCCCGCGAACCCGGGGCGCTCCTCCCCATCCTCTTCCTCGATTTCGTCGGGCCGCTCTTCAATCAGCCCGAGCATGCCGGCGAACTCCTCGCGATATTCGCCCAGGCGCGGGTCGTCGGGCATCACCCGGAGCTGTGGCCTGACATGCAGCACGCCCGCCGCCTCGAGCAGAGGCGCGGCGACAAGGGCGGCGGCGGGGTTGAGCGCGCTCACCTGATCCTGGATGATATCCCCTACGGTGGTGTTCTCGAGGTCCGCGCCCTGCGCCAGGTATGGCCACTTGGCTACCGAGCGGAAGGTATACTCGCGATCGTCACCGCCGCGAAAGCGGAGCGATTTGGTCTGCAATCCCCCGCCCTTCTGTTCCGGTTCCAGGCCGCCTGCGAAGGTGTCCAGGTCGAGAACCGCAACCCGGAACGGAGTCGTCCACAGGTCCCGGTAATCGTCGCCAAAAAGCCGGCGCTGCAGGCCGGATGCGGCGTACTCCGCCCCAGCCACGATGGACACCGAATCGCGAGACGGAGCGGGAGCGGATTGCGCCGCGGCCGCCACTCCCGCCAGGAGCGCGGCAGCAGCACCCGCAAAGGGGGCGAAACGCCGGAACACTTGCCCGCTGCCGTATTGCATCCCTATTTGCCCTTTGCTTCTTCCTTGCCGCCGCGCTTCCGCTTGCGCTGCCGGAACGGGATGTACTCGGCCGCGGCCACCTGGGTAGACCAACGCTCCTCGAGCGCCCCCACCAGCTCGGCCGGCGCGGTCTTCTTCTTGTTGCGGACGAGGTACTCGAGAGTCGCCAGGTCGCCACCGCGCGGCACGATGCGGATGAGCCGCCAGTCTTTGGCAAGTTCGCTGAAGACTTCTTGCACGGTGTGGCGGGCAAGCTCCGTATCATCCGCATGCACTAGTACGATGCCGTCCGTTTTCATATCGTCGACTTCGTCCAACATGCTCTTGCGGATCTCGCGGCGCCGGTCCGGTGCCTGTGCCACCAGCATCTCGGACTGGCCAACCGACAGGATTCCCGTGCGGCCGTAGCGCCCCCCGTAAATCGAGCCGATGTTGTACTTCCACAGAATCAGGACGATCACGTTGAACGCCATCGACATCACCAGCGCAACATCCAAAGCCTGCACGCCGGCCGACAGACCAATGGCGATGGTGAGGAAGATGTAGACCGCATCCCGCGGGTCCTTGAGGGTGTTGCGGAAGCGGACCGCGGCCACGATTCCGGCTAACGCAAAGGCCAGCGCGATGCTGTTCTTGACTACCAGAGCGATGCCCGCCACCACGATCGGAAGAATGATCACAGACCGGACCAGCGCGGGGTCGAAGCTCAGCCGCTGCGTGAACATGTAGACCCAGGCGACGGGAAAGACGAGCGCCATGGCACCGACAATCACTAGCGCGGTGGTGATGGTGCGGCTCACTACCTCGTCTAAGGAGACGGACAGGTCTCGCGCCGCCGCGGCCGTACCTTCGAAAAGACCCGTATCCCCGCGCAAGGCTGGCAACTCGACCGGCGCCACGAAAGCCCGGCGGATGACCGGCACGTACCAGATCAACAACGCCGCTACCACGATCAGCAGTGTGTAGTAGATGAACAGCCGCAGCAGCGGGTCGCCGCGCAGGCGTTCCCAGATCCCTTGCCCTTCTACCTCGACGGGCGGCAACGGGCGATGGTCGCCATCGTGGAGACCGGCGGGCCTGGTGGCTTCCGGGGCTTCGGAAGGCGAGTCGTGCCGGATTTCAGCGGAGGTGGGCATGGGTCGAAAAAGCGTCTGGCAGGAAGAGCACTACCGGGAATGCAGCGTACCTAGAGCATCGGTTCAGCAGCCTTGTACCGTGAACGCGGAAGATTAGGTCCCGGTGACGAGAAGCTGCGGCGGGAGCGGAGCGGAGCACGGCGCCACCTCCCAGTCATCCGCGGGGCTGCGAGATAACTCCGTATACCGGTGCCTGAAGGCCTCCGCACTATCGAGCAGGTCATCATCTACGAGGGGCGGCCCGAGGGCTTCGCAGCCGCTAAGGGCTATTTGCCAGAGTTCGCGGGCGATGTCCGCGGTTGCAGGGTCGCGCAGGCC
>JBBSMO010000352.1:0-3795 GCA_038233155.1 Longimicrobiales bacterium | reverse complement strand
TTCACTTTTCGGCGCGCTCGCTTTCAGCGCGATGGCGTTTACCGCGGCGTGCGATCTGGACCTCCAAAACCCCAATGACCCCACCGAGCAGGAAGTTGTTACGGACGCGGGCGGCATTCTCGCGGTTGCCGTTGGCCTCCAGGCACAGTACTCGTCCTCGATGCTCGTCTACGCGCGCGCTCCCTCGTTGGTTACCGACCAATGGGGAACTGCAGCACGCTCTCTCCTCGCCGACAGATCGCTTCTCTTTGGCGTAGATGTCCTGCCAGACTATGGGGTTGTGTCAGGACCTTTCGTGAGCACATACCGCATTGCGCGTTCGGCAAACATCCTGATTGACAATGCGCCTCAGGTCGGTGCGAACCGAGGCGTACAAGTCGGTGCGGTCGCGCTAGCTAAACTCCTGAAGGGCATGGCCCTCGGAAACGCCGCACTCCAGTACGAGCGGCTGCCGCTGGATGCGGACGTCGCTGGCGGTTCACCTCAACCGCGTGACGCCGCTCTAGCGGAGGTTTTGAGGCTGCTGGAATCTGCCCGAGCGGATCTGCAGGGTGTCACCGACGCCGAATTGGGCATTACCTTCCGCAGCCGCGGGTTGGATCCCGGGCTGGACCTGAGAAACACCACCGACGCGATGCTGGCGCGCTACTACCTGTTTACCGGCCAATACCAACAGGCGATCACCGCCGCAGACCGTGTGGACCTCACCACGCTTTCGAGATTTACGTTTGGGAACCCCAGTGTGAATCCCGTATACAGTTATTCGTTGGGCGGGGCCGTATACGTAGCAGCACTGAAGAGCTTCGTCGACAATGCCGCGCCCGGAGACGAGCGTCCTGCGTTCTGGGTAGACGTGTCAGCAGATCCCATTGTGGGAAACCCCACGGACACACTGCTCCTACCCTTTGCCGCGTTCGCCGGGCGAAACGACCCGATCCCGGTTTACATGCCGGACGAAATGAAGTTGATCAAAGCGGAAGCTCATACGCGGCTGGGCAATTTCGAGCAGGCCCGCTCGCAGATCAACGAAGTCCGCACCCAATCGAGTTCGCCGGTCGAGGAACCCCTCGCTAACCTTCCAGCCCTCCCCGTGTCAGCTCTGGATTCAGAGGCGGAGCTTTTATCGCAGATCGCGTACGAGCGTCAGTACGAACTGTACTGGGTTGGAACCCGCTGGGCCGATCTACGGCGGTTGGCTCCGTTCGCCGCCGCGCAGCCATCGATTTCGTTCCTTCCTTTCCCGTCTACGGAGTGCCAGGTCAACCCGAACGCGAACTGCTGATCTGGAGGAGCCAAAAACATGAGGGGCGCCTCTGTTTGAGAGGCGCCCCTTTTTGAGCCCGCTGTACCCTGTACTCTGTCTGTACCCTTGCCCTTCATCCCCCTGCCTGCCGCAGCGCCTCGACTAGGATGGGGCGCGCGCCGTCGATGACGAACTGCACGCCGATAACTGTCACGAGCAGCCCCATGATGCGCGTCATGGCGTTCAGCCCCGTCTGACCGAAAAATCCGACCAGCCGCGGCGCGGCGGAGAGCGTCACCCAGGTGATCGCCAGCACTACCAGAACGGTCGCGAAGACGATCACGACCCGCGGAGCGGTGATGGCCTGGGTCATCAGCACCATCACGGTCGTAATCGCCCCGGGGCCCGTGATCATCGGAATGCCGAGCGGGGTGATCCCGATCTCCTCTTTGCTCATTCCTTCCCGCTCTTCCTCTTCCGTCGCCTTTACGCGCGAGCGTTTCGCCTGCAGCATGTCCAGCCCGATCCCAAAGAAGATGATGCCGCCCGCAATTCGGAAGGCGTTGATGGTGATTCCGAACAGTTGGAAGATGGTGCCGCCCAGCAACCCAAAGACGGCGAGCACGGCGAAAGCCGTGATCACCGCGCTCCGCAAGCTGCGCCGGCGATGCTCCGCCGTGTATCCGTCCGTCAACGCCAGGTACATCGGTGTCGCGCTCAGCGGGTTGATGATCGCCAGCAACGAGCTGAAGCAGAGCAGCGCAAACGCGCCAAGATCATTTGTCATCGTCGCAAGTCACGAGTAGTCGGTAGACTGGAGCCGCCAGACGGTAGCATACGACCGCATCGCGGATTTCCGCGCCAAGCGGAGTGCTGGCCCCTGCCGCCTCGCGGACATCCGGTGCCCTTCCGCCTCCGCTCAGGACAAGATTGCAACCGGAGAGCCTGCTCTGCGCTTGCCGAAGGGATCTCCCCAGGGGACATGCACGATACAAACCCGGCCGGAGCCCGGTGCCAAATAGCCCGGCCGTCCGCGCGGTGTACGGCGTAGCGGGCACGGCGTGCCGGCAGGCGGCTGGGCTGCCGATGGAGATCCTTCGTCGCTCCGCTCCTCAGGATGACACTCTACCTGTTCCCTGTTTCCTGGTAATGGCGACTGGTCACTCTCCCCTCTCCCCTGTCCCCCCTTCTCGTTTCGCAGTACCTTTCCGGCCGTTGCTCCAGCCGGGTGGGGCGCCGAACCTTCGACCCGCACCCTCGTTGGCGTTGCTCATACAGGGCCTGTTGTTCCTTGCCGGGCTCGCCGGGCTGTATTTCGGCGCGCGGTGGTTGGTGGGCGGCTCTTCGGGACTGGCGGCGTCGTACGGGGTGAGCCCTGCAATTGCCGGGCTGACCGTGGTGGCTTTAGGCACCTCGGCGCCGGAACTGGTGGTGAGCGCGCTCGCCTCCGCGGAGGGGAGCGGCGACCTCGCCGTTGGCAACGTGGTCGGTTCCAACATCGCCAACATCGCTCTGATCTTGGGCGTCGCCGCGCTGATCTCCCCGGTCGGTACCGACCGCAGGCGGATGATGCGGGACCTCCCGGTCCGCATTGCCTTCGCACTCCTGCTCCTCGCCCTCGGCTGGGATGGCGAAATCTCGCGGCTGGACGGGGTCGCGCTGCTCGCGCTGTTTGCTCTGTACATGGGGTGGCTGATTCGCGGCGCCGCCAAGACAGCGGAGCGTGTGCCCGCCAGCGACGGCGACCCAAGCCGGGGCGGGCAGCTTCTGCGGGTAGGGCTTGGCATCATCACCCTGGTAGCGGGCGCGCAGATGCTGGTATCGTCCGCCACGGCGTTCGCGCGGGTACTCGGCATTCCCGAAGTGGTGATCGGTTTGACCTTGGTCGCGATAGGCACCTCGGTGCCCGAGTTGGCCGCGTCCGTGGTTGCCGCGTTGCGCCGCGAGTCCGACATCGTCCTAGGCAACGTGCTGGGCTCCAACATCTTCAACGTTGCCCTGATCTTGGGTGTCGCTGCCCTGCTGCGGCCGCTCCCGATTTCACCGGATATGGCCACCCTCCAGATCCCGGCGATGATCGCCGCCACCGTGCTGCTGATTCCCATCGTCGCGTCCGGGCTCCGCATCAGCCGCTGGGAAGGCGCCGCCCTACTGGGTGGCTACGGCGCATTCATCGTCTGGACTCTGGGGTGAACCACGACAAAGGCCCCGGCGTGTAAGCACGCCGGGGCCTGCGCTCGAAGGTGAACCGCGCTCAGCCCTGGGGCGGCTTTACATCGACTTTCGGTGTGATGATCACCGAGGTATCCTGGCCAACCGTAACGTCGGGGCCCTGCACGTCATACTCGGGCAGATTGCCCTCTTCCGTCTGTTCCACATCGCAGCCGACGACCGCGAAGGACAGTGCGAGCGCCGGTACAAGCAGTGTTCTGATGCGCATCTCGTTCTCCTCATTCGAGAAACCTTGAACTTCAGCCACCCCGGGGTTCGGGTTGGGTATCCGCTGTTGAAGGCAACTCGCGTGCCGGTCCTGAAACCGTGTAGCAGCGCGG
>JBBSMO010000351.1:0-3813 GCA_038233155.1 Longimicrobiales bacterium | reverse complement strand
TGGCGTGAGCAGAGCGCCGAAAGTTCTGGTGGTAGACGACGAGATGTCGATGCTGGATACGCTTCGTATTCTGCTGAAGGGCGAGGGGTTCAGTGTGTTCACAGCCTCGAATGGCGCGCAGGGGATTGCCCAGCTGGACGAGGTGCAGCCGGACCTCATCCTCACCGATGTGCGAATGCCGGGGAAGGGCGGCCTTGATCTCCTCGCTGCAACGCGGGAAGCCGACCCGACGCTGCCCGTGATCTTGATGACGGCACAGGCATCTCTGCAGACGGCAATCCAGGCGGTCAACGAAGGCGCGTTCTACTACATCCAGAAACCCTTCGCCAACAACGAACTGGTAGCTATCTGCCGGCGGGCGGCCGAGTCGCGCCAGCTTAAGACGGAGAACCAGGCGCTGCGGAAAGAGGTCGCGCGGCACACGCGCGGAGATGCGGCCCGCCCCATCGGCAAGAGCCGCAGCTTCACGGACATTCTGGATCTCGTAGACACGGTCGCCCCGACCGACTCGACCGTTCTCGTTTCCGGTGAATCCGGAACCGGCAAGGAAGTCCTGGCGCGCTACATCCATGAAATGTCCGGCCGGATGGGCGGGGCGTTCGTGTCGATCAACTGCGCCGCGTTGCCGGAAAACCTCCTCGAATCCGAACTGTTCGGCCACATCAAGGGCTCCTTCACCGGCGCGGTGCGGGACAAGCAGGGCCTCTTTGTGGCTGCCCGCGGCGGCACCTTCTTCTTGGACGAAGTCGGGGAGATGTCCGCCGCCACTCAGGTCAAGCTGCTGCGTGCCATCCAGGAGCGCGAGGTGATCCCGGTAGGCGCCACGGAGCCGGTGACCATCGATGTGCGGATCATCGCCGCGACCAACCGCGATCTCGAGGAAGAGATCCGCCGCGGCACCTTCCGCAGCGACCTGTACTACCGGTTGAACGTGATCACTCTGCATCTGCCCCCGCTCCGAGAGCGGAAGGACGATGTGCCGGTACTGGCGGAATACTTTCTTCAGCGCTTCGCGGACAGCAGAGACCGCCCGCCACCCAACTTGACCGAAGCTGCCCTCGAGGCACTGCAGGAGTACGACTGGCCGGGCAACGTCCGGGAACTCGAAAACGCCCTCGAGCGGGCTGCGGTGCTCTCGCTGAACGGGCAGCTAGAACCGGACAAGCTGCCCGCCCGCGTCACCGCTCGAGAAGCACAACCCCTGGTTTCGGACCGCCTTCCGCCCAACCCAACCCTCGAAATCATCGAGCGGGCGTACATCCACTGGGTGCTGGAATCCGAGGCTGGAAACAAAACCCGCGCCGCAGAGGTGCTTGGCATCGATCCGTCCACGCTGTACCGAAAGTTGATCCGCTTCGGCATGGACAGCTAACCGCCGTGCAAGCCCCGAAACCACAGCCGGTTCAGCGGCTGCTCGAATTGCGGGGCTTCGAAGGTGTAAACGCCGGGCTGCTCGCTTGGTTGGGTGACGAGTTGGACGCCCGCTTTGCTACTCTCTCCCGTGTGCGGGTATCCACCCCGCACGCACCCTCCTGGCTTAGCCCCGGCGGCCAGAGTCTCGTTTCCGGCCGCGTAATAGACGATCTGGTCGCTTCCCTACCCCTCTCCTCAACGGAAGCTTCAGAGACCGGGCACGATTGGGCGCTCGGCGTTGTTGCTCTCCCTTTGGCTGCTCCTGGCAGGCCGTTCGTCTTCGGCGAAGCAACCTTCAATGGCTGCTGCGCCGTCGTCACCACGGCGCCCTTCTCCGGGCGCGGCGAAGCTCTGCTCCGCCAGCGCCTCCTCAAAGAGGCAATGCACGAACTGGGACACGTCGCGGGGCTCCGCCACTGCTGCACCGAGCGGTGCGTGATGACAGAATCGCCAGCGCTGCCGCAGGTAGACGCGAAGGATGCGGCCTTCTGCGAGCACTGCGGCGGATCGCCCCAAGGAAAGCAATTCAAGCTCCGTTCTTGATTATTTTAGCGTCGCTCATTACTTTATTTGAGCGGCCATTCAGTGAACGCGTCGCCTTCCGCCCTTGGGCGGGGGCGGGTGCGTGCGCTGCAGGTCGTCTCGCCGGGTCGTCGCCGGGGTGGGTACAGCTTCGTCCGGGCAGCGTAGCGCGCTGCCGTTCCTCTCTCCGCTTGCCGCAATTCCACATGCGTTTTGACTCCACACGATCGTGGCGGCGTGCCTACTCGGCGTGGGTCGAGGAGCAAATCGAAGCGTTCAAGGAGTCCATCCCCCGCGCCGATCTGTTGGGTATCGCGGACGAGGTGGTTCGCGAGCTCGCCGCCGACGCCGGCGGGCAGTGCCAGTTGACCGAGCTTCTGCTGTGTGACGCGGTGGACAGCCACCTCTTCCATCGGCTCGGGCTTCCCTCCTACCGGAGTTGGCTTTCTGCTCGCCGGGCAGTCGCGCAGTCCGGGCGGGGCGTTTCAGAGCCCGAGCGTGTCACTGCGACACAGGAGGTGGAGCCGCCAGAGTACACCCCGTTTGGAGCACAGAGGGAGCTGGCAGAGGTAAAGCTATCGGTAGCATAGCGTTACGTCACTGCAGCAGCAGGGTATGCTAGGTGCAAGAGGAGCAGCGGACAGACGTCCTATACTTGCTTCTCCAGAAGGGAATAGCGGGATGAACGAAACAAGTCTGATTGCCGGCGGGGCCAGACGCCGCAGCCCTGAACCGGTCGGGATCGTCGTGCAGGGCAGGGATGCCACCGCCGATGCCCCGCGCACCGTAGCGTTCGTTTGGGGGTTTCGGCTAGTTTCCAAGCCGTCACTCCCCTTTGGCCGCTGGAAGACGAGTCCCGCGCCCGCTTCATAGGCGCGCGGGTTGTGCAGGACGCAACCCGCTGAATACAAAACGGTCGGCGCACGTGGTGCGCCGGCCGTTTTGATTGCTATTGGGGGGCCTGTCGATCGCTGTCATTGAGCATCTCCCCCGCTGTCATTCTGAGCGCAGCGAAGAATCCCCTGCGGGACCCCCGGAAATTTCTTCGGCAGGCTCAGCGCAGGCCCATCGGTGAAGCCCGCCTGCGCGAAGCCAAAGGAAGATCCTTCGGTCGCAGGCTCCCTCAGGATGACAGATAGGAGCGAACTCCCGTCGAATGACGGGGCACAAGCGCAATCCCAGCGCTCTGTCATTCTGAGCGCAGCGAAGAATCCCCTGCGGCAGCGCCGGAGATCCTTCGGTCGCAGGCTCCCTCAGGATGACAGCTAGGCGGGAGCTGCCCGCGGTTACCCGAGAGGGATACCCGGCTGCCTTTCACCTCTTCTAGATCGCGTCGGACAAGGAGGTGAAGGTGAAGTCCCGCACCTTGAGCGGCGGCACCACCGCGGCGAAGCCGATGTCGCCTGACTCGGACGCGCTGACCCGCATCGGCCGCCCCATCATCTCGATGTTGTTCATGATGAAGACTGGCGACTCGTTCCAGCGCAGGTTCTTGACGGCACCGGTGATGCGCCCGTTCTCGATCAGAAACGTTCCGTCACGGGTAAGGCCCGTGTAGAGAATCGTCCGGGGATCCACCCCGCGAATGTACCAGAACCGCGTCACGAGCAGACCGCGCTGGGTAGATGCGACCATCTCATCTACGGAAGCGGTTCCGCCCTCCATCGCGTAACCAGACGGGAAGCCGCTGGGGTTCAAGTTGTTCTTTTGCGCCCAGAACCGGTCGTAGATCAGGTTCTTCAGCACGCCGTTTTCGATCCAAACCATTCTACGGTTGGGCAGTCCCTCGCCGTTGAAGGGCGGGGTATAGATCTTTTGGTCGGAAGGATCTGAGTAGACGGTGACGCGCTCATCCAGGAATTTTTCGCCGAGTCGGTT
>JBBSMO010000350.1:0-3819 GCA_038233155.1 Longimicrobiales bacterium | reverse complement strand
TCCGCAGCGGCGCTGCTAGCGCCTGTAAACCCTGGCGAATGGACTGCCTACGACCGGCACCTCGGCCGCTCGTTCTACCTCGCGGCGGGGGCGGCGCTTACGCCGGGAACCGGCCCTGTCGAAACTACACAATCAGTGAACTTGCCTATGGACCTATTCGGCAATCCTCGAGCGGACTGAACCCGCCTCGCTCTGAAACGAAAGTTCCCGCCATGACCTCTCCCATCCCTGCCTCGCCCCTCTCTGCGGGTGCGGACGAAGCGGTCGCTCCGCTCCTGGAAGAATGCGCCCGCGTGCTCGGGTGGATCGCCCGCATCGATGATTTTGCGGACGAGGTCCCGGAGCACATCGCCGCGCGCGTCCGCTCCGGGTACGAGCAGCGCCTGGAGCAGAAGCTGGAAGAGCTGAAAGCCTTCGGAGATGCGGTCCGCAGCCAGGAGACCGCTGTGCGGGAAGCCGCTGCCACCGCGGCCCGTGCGCGCAGCGACGCGAGCGACGCGCTACATGAGGCGAAGCTCCGCCACTTCGCTGGCGAGCTAAGCCATGAGGATTGGGCCGGACGCGAACCGGGCCTCGCGGCCGAACTCGAGCAGGCGGAGGCAGAGTGCAAGGCGCTCGAGTGTGCCCTCGATCACCTCGGCAGCATGCTCGATAGCCTGCAGCGAGACGGCGGGGAAGCTGCGCCGGCCGTTGAAGTTGCGCCGCCGCCCGCCGCTGATGAAGCGGAGCCGGAGCCTTCAACAGCGCCCCTCTTCGAGCTCCTCGATGACGCGATCGTTGAAGAAGCCGTCACTCCGGACGATGATCAGCTCGACACGATCTTCGCCGAATGGGACGATGCTCCCCAGGCCAAGCAGACCGGTGAACTTCCCTGGCTCGAGCTGCTCGCGGAGGAGGACGACGCTGAGCCGTACACCGCTCTCACGGCCGGGGCGGCCACGCCAGCTACCGCAGCGGCGCCCCCGGCACCGTCGTTCGGAGCGGCCCCCGCAGTCGTGGCCGCGGCGGCTAAGCCCGAGGAAGAAGATGACGGGCTCGCCTTTCTCGCCGAGCTGGACCGCGTGCTAGGCACCTCTCCCTCGGGTGAGGGCGACGCCGCAGTGGCCGTAGCTCCCGCCGCGATCGAACTGGATGTTAAGACGCTCACCTGCGCCGCCTGCCAGAACGACAACCCCGCGCAGAGCTGGTACTGCGAAAGCTGCGGTGCCGGACTGAACTGATCCTGGCTGGCGTGATGGAAAAGGCCCGCGGCGCAAGTGAATGCGCCGCGGGCCTTTCTGCATGCTGCGGGGTCTCGGGCGACCCGCCGGAATCAGGCGGCGGCCGTCTCGATCTCGCGGATGCGCGCCGAAAGCCGCGACTTCAGGCGCGCGGCCTTGTTCGGATGAATCAGCCGCTTGGCTGCCGCCCGGTCTAGCAACGAAGTCGCGTGCTCCAGTGCGGTAGTCGCCTCTTCCGGCGAGGATGACTGGCGGACCTTCTTGATGGCGCCGCGCATGCGGGACCGTGCCGCCTTGTTACGCTCCGCGCTCTTGGCACTGGTGCGCTGCCGCTTTTCCGCCGACTTGATGTTCGGCAAAACTATCCTCCCTGTAACTTGAAGTCTCTGAACCGCTGAACAATCGCCAAAGATAGCCGGGCTGTCGCGGGCCGTCAACACCGCCGCGCCCTAGGCTTTGACAACGCCCGCGCCGCGGCGATACCTTTGCGCGATGGAAACTGTCCTGATCATGCTGCCGGTGCTCATCCTCTCGGTCGTCTTTCACGAGGTAGCCCACGGCTATATGGCGCTCCGCCAAGGCGACCAAACCGCCATGATGCTGGGGCGGCTGTCGCTGAATCCCATCCCGCACCTGGACCCGGTCGGGAGCCTGCTCGTACCCGGCGTTCTAGCGCTGACCGGCGCGCCGATCTTAGGCTGGGCGCGCCCGGTACCGGTCAACCCCCGCAACTACCGCAACTACAAGCGCGGTGACATCCTGGTCTCGCTCGCCGGAGTGGCCGTGAACCTGGCGCTGGCGATCATTTTCGCCCTGTTGCTCGCCCTGCTCACCTGGGTTTCTCCCGCCGGGCCACTCGGCGGAACGCTGCAGATTCTCCAGACCATGATGTTTTTCGGCGTGCAGATCAACGTGGTGTTGATCCTCTTCAACCTGCTGCCGATTCCGCCGCTGGACGGGTCGCACGTCTTCTATCACCTGCTGCCGCCTGCTCTCGGCGCCCGCTACAGGGAAGTCGGCCGCTACGGTTTTCTGGTGCTCTTCGGGCTCCTCTTCCTGACCAACTTCAGCTTCTTAGCCGCTCCCGTGCGGCTCTTCACCTCAGCCCTGCTCTCCTTTGCCGGCATCTTTGCCGCCGGTTGAGGCAGTGTCGGGCGCCGACCCGTTCGCGGTCGAGCTCGAGCGCTTCCAGGGGCCGCTGGACCTGCTGCTGCACCTGATCCGCAAGCAGGACATCGACATCTTCGACATCCCCATCGCCACAGTCACGCGGCAGTTCCTAGACGCCGTCGAGCGCATGCAGCGCCTCGAGCTAGACCGGGCGGGCGAATTCCTCGAGCTTGCCGCCACACTGGTCCGCATCAAGGCACAAATGCTCTTTCCGGGGCCGGTCGAGCACGAGGCGGACGACCCGCGCGCCGAGCTGGTGCGGCGCCTGCTCGAATACGAGCATTTTCGCGAGGCCGCGCGCGTCCTCGAGCGGGCCGAACGGGAGCGCGCCAGGCACAGCGCGCGCGGCTACACCCCTCCGCGCCCGGCGTTGCGGGCCGCCGTGGCCCCGCTGCACACGGAGTGGGACGAAGTCGAGCAGGCCCTAGCCAGCCTGGCCGCGCGCCTCAGTGAGCCGGAGCCGGAGTATCGGGTTCGAACGCCCGAGGTGCGGGTAGAGGAAAAGATCGAACTGATCCTGGCAGCGCTCGCCGACCGGCGGCGCGTCGAGTTCTCGGCGCTGGTTTCGCCGTGGGGAACCCGCATGCACGCCGTGACCTCTCTGCTCGCCTGCCTCGAGCTCGCCAAGCGGCACCTGGTACGGGTGCGGCAGTCCGCCCCCTTCGCCGCGCTCTGGGTGATGCGCCCGGCGCCGGAGCGGCCGTGAACCTCCTCGAACGCGGAATCGAGGCGGTGCTCTTCGCCAGCGATGCCCCTCTCTCCGCGGGCGAGCTCGCCCGCATCGACGAGAGCCTGGATGAAGACGGCGTCGAGCGGGTCATCGCCGGGCTGCAGGATGAATATCGCCGCCGCGGCCGCGCCTTCGATGTGTACGAGATCGCAGGCGGCTTCCAGCTCCTTACGCGCCCCGAGTTCGCCCCGGTGTTAGAACGGTTCGATACGATTCCGGTAACGAACCGGCTTTCCTCCGCGGCGCTCGAAACGCTCGCCATCATCGCATACCGCCAGCCGGTGGGGCGCGCCGAGATCGAGCAGGTGCGCGGGGTGGGTGCCGGCAGTGTGCTCAAGACGCTGTCGGACCGCGAGCTGGTAGATGTGGTAGGGCGGGGGGAGGGCCTCGGCCGCCCGCTGCTGTACGGCACGACACCGCGCTTTCTCGAACATTTCGGCTTCCGCTCTCTAGCCGATCTCCCCCGCAACGACGAAATGACCGTGGTTCTGGCTGAACGGGCTGCAGGGGAGCAAGATGGCGGGTAAGCGCGGCCCCAAGCGCGGCGGGCGGGGCACCGGGCGCCGCAATCAGCCCCCCCGCAAAGCCGCCGACGCGCCGCCGGACAGACCGCTGCGGCTGCAAGCCTTTCTCGCTCGTGCAGGCGTAGCTTCGCGCCGCGCTAGTGAAGAAATCATCACCGCCGGCCGGGTAGCGGTG
>JBBSMO010000349.1:0-3819 GCA_038233155.1 Longimicrobiales bacterium | reverse complement strand
TGGCAGAGGGCATAGGGCGCTATGCGATCGTCAAGGAAAAGGTGCCGCGCCCCGATCAGCCTCTCGAGGCGGTGTACCAGGAGCTCGAAGCCCGGATGGGTGCCCCCGAGACCGACCGGCAGGACGGGCTGCGGCTTTCCTGGCCCTCCGAGCGGCGGTGGGCGCATCTGCGGCCGTCCGGAACCGAACCTGTCGTGCGCATCATTGCCGAGGCGCCCACGCGGGAAGAGGCAGAGCAGCTCGTCGCCGCTCTGCGCGACGCACTGCCGGGCTAAACCCGCCTCGAAGCAGCCGCCATACGACCGGGGCGCGGTTCCACAGTCTACAGTCTACAGTCTACAGCCTACGGACTTTCATGTGCGGAATTGTCGGGTACATCGGCGAGCAACCCGTTGCGCCGCTCCTGCTCGCAGGGCTCAAGCGGCTCGAATACCGCGGCTATGACTCGGCCGGCGTTGCCGTCGTCAAAAACGGCACCATCCAGATTCGGAGGGAAGCGGGCAAAATCGCCGAGCTCGAGCGGCTGCTCGAGGAGGAGCCGGTACAGGGCGTGTACGGCATCGGCCACACGCGCTGGGCTACGCACGGGCCGCCGACCGAGCGCAACGCGCACCCTCACACCTCCGAACGGGGCGATTTTGCGCTGGTGCACAATGGCATCATCGAGAACGCGAGCACCATCAAGCGGCGCCTCGAGGAGCGCGGGCACGAGTTCAGCTCGGACACGGACACCGAGGTCCTCGTCCACCTGATCGAGGAGATGTACGACAACGGTGATGGCCGCTCGAGAGATTCCCTCGAACGCGCGGTAGAAGCCGCTCTTCACCAGGTCGAGGGCACCTACGGCATCGCCGTCGTCTCGACCCGCGACCCGGGTAAGATCGTCGCCGCACGCCTGGGCAGCCCGTTGCTGATTGGCGTAGGCGAAGACGGCGAAACGTTCGTCGCGTCAGATGCCGCCGCCGTGATCGCCCACACGCGCGACGTCGTCTACCTGGATGATGGCGACATGGTGACCATCACCCGGGACGGCTACACGGTGCACCGTCCCGCCCAGGGGCCGGTGAAGCGGCCCGTCAGCCGGGTCGACTGGGACCTGGGCGAGGTCGAGCGCGGCGGGTACCCGCACTTCATGCTCAAGGAAATCATCGAACAGCCGGCAACGCTCCGCGAAACCATGCGCGGGCGGTTGCTGGCGGAAGAGGGCGGGGTGAAGCTCGGCGGCCTGACGGGGATGGACGACGAGCTGCGCGAGATCCGCCGGGTGATCATCTTGGGGTGCGGCACTTCGTGGCACTCGGGACTGATCGGAGAGTACATGCTCGAGGACCTGGCGCGCATCCCCACGGAGGTCGAATACGCATCCGAGTTCCGTTACCGCCGCCCGGTAGTCGAGCAGAATACGCTGGCGATCTCCATCTCACAATCTGGCGAAACCGCCGACACATTGTGGGCGATGCGCGAGGCGAAGCAGCAGGGCGCCATCGCCCTCGGCGTGGTCAATGCGGTCGGCTCGACTATTGCCCGGGAGACAGATGCGGGCATCTACCTCCACGCCGGCCCGGAGATCGGCGTCGCGTCCACCAAGGCGTTCACCTCGCAGGTGGTTGTGCTCGCGATGCTCACGGTTCACTTAGGCAGGTTGCGCGGGACACTGTCGGCCGCGCGAGGGCGCGAGATCGTCCGGGCCCTGCAGCGGCTGCCGGACCAGGTCGCGGAAATCCTCGAAATGGACGAGTCGCTCCGCGAATTGGCTGACGAGTACAAGGACCACCGCAACTTCCTGTACTTGGGGCGCGGCTACAACTTTCCGACTGCTCTCGAGGGAGCGCTGAAGCTGAAGGAGATCTCCTACATCCACGCCGAAGGCTACCCTGCCGCCGAGATGAAGCACGGACCTATCGCGCTGATCGACGCGGACATGCCGGTGGTCGTCATCGCGCCGCGCGACGCCGTCTACGAGAAGGTCAGGTCCAACATCGACGAGGTGAAGGCCCGCGGCGGGTGCGTGATCGGGGTGGTCACCGCCGGGGACACCGAAATGCTGGACTCGCTGGACCATGTCATCCAGATTCCCGCGACGCACGATATGCTCACGCCGATTCTCGCCTCGGTCCCTCTGCAGCTGCTCGCGTATCACATTGCCGTTCACCGCGGCTGCGATGTGGACCAGCCGCGGAATCTCGCGAAATCGGTGACGGTCGAGTGATCGCGGATTGCGGAATAAGGGATGGGGGTTGGGACCATGCAGCTCGGCCGTCTCCGGCAGATGCTACGGACCCCCCGCCAGAGCCGGGCAACCAGCTACCCGCCATCGCCGCCGGTCTTTTAGCTCGCGACCCGTGACTCGCAGCCCGCGACTTTCTTGAGGCTGGTTCTCCAGCGGGTATCGCGCGCCGCTGTCACCGTTGGCGGCCGGGTGACGGGCGAGATCGGCGCGGGGCTGTTGCTGCTGGCCGGTTTCGCCCCGGGAGATGAGGATGAAGCGCTGCGGTGGGTGGCGGACAAGGTCGCGAAGCTGCGTGTGTTCGGAGATGACGAGGGGAAGATGAACCTTTCGGTGGTTGAGACCGGCGGCGGGTTGCTCGTAGTGTCGCAGTTCACCTTGTACGGCGATGCGAGCCGCGGCCGGCGCCCCAGCTTCATCGATGCGGCGCCTCCAGCGCAGGCTGAGCAGATGTATGAGCGCTTCGTGGCAATGCTGCGGGAAACGCAGCTTCGCGTCGAGACCGGCCAGTTCGGCGCGATGATGGAGGTTTCACTGACCAACGATGGTCCGGTAACCCTGATCTTGGAACGATGAACGACGAACGGGAAACACCGCCGCCACTGGTACTCGCCTCGCAGTCGCCGCGGCGCGCGGAGCTGCTCCGGCGCCTGGGACTCGACTTTGAGATCGTCCCGGCGGAGATCGACGAAAGCTACATAGACCACGAGATGCCGGCGGATCACGCCGAACGGCTCGCGCGAGAGAAGGCCTTTGTGGTCGCCCGCACCCGTCCCGGATCGCTGGTGCTCGGCTCCGACACCATTGTCGTGCTGGGCAGCGATGTGCTCGGAAAGCCGCGCGACGAAGCAGACGCCGCCGCCATGCTGATGCGGTTGTCCGGGCGGGAGCATGAGGTGTTCACCGCCGTCGCCGTGGTGCAGGGCGACCGCGTCGAGTCTGCGCTCGAGCGGGTGCGGGTCCGCTTCCGCAACCTAGACCGTACGGAGAGCGAAGAGTACGTAGCCACCGGCGAATCCCTGGACAAAGCGGGCGCGTACGGCATCCAGGGCTTCGGCTCGGCGCTGGTTGAGGAGGTGCACGGCGACTACTTTGCCGTGATGGGGCTGCCGGTGGTGCGAACCCTTTCTCTGATCGGGCGCTTTGGCTGGCGCTACGCCTTCGGCCGGTTGCTGCCCGCGCCTGCGAGGCAACAGCCCGGCGCCCGCGCCTCTGGGAAATCATGAACCAAGCTGCCCTGCTCGTCTGTTTGTGCCTGCGGCTCGGCGGCCAGCCGGCTGCGCCGGACCGCTGGTTGGCCGAGGACAAATGGAAGCACCTGTTCGCCTCCTTTGTCGTCACCAGTATCGCGGGCGGCAGCGCCCGCGCGCTCGGGCTGGATGCGGACGCCAGCGTCGCCGCCGGCGCGGCGGCCGGCGTGGGAGCCGGGATTTGGAAAGAGCTGCGGGACCGGCGCAACGATGCGCCGTTCTCCGCACGCGACCTCGTCTGGGACGCTGCCGGCGTAGGCGGTGCGGCGGCTCTGCTGTCCCAAACACGGTGAATCCCAATGACGCATCCAAGTTGCACGCCCGGCGTGACCTTGCGACCCG
>JBBSMO010000348.1:0-3820 GCA_038233155.1 Longimicrobiales bacterium | reverse complement strand
GGGCGTCACGGCCCGGGTTCAAGTCGGTGCTGGCAGGCACGCCGGCCGGGATGATGGGCGCGTCGGGCGGAGTGCTGGGGACGGCGCGGGCGCAGACGCAGTTGCGGCAAACGTTGGATGCGGTGCTGGCGCGGGTGCTGCCCCACCCCGGTGTGCTGGTGGGAAGGGCCCAAGACAAGTTCGAAGATGGAGAGTTGATAGATGAGGCAACGCGGAAGTTCATCCGCGGCTACCTCGAAGAGCTGGCGGAGTGGGCGCGGCTGGTCGGCGCTTAGCCGAAGACGGGCCGGGGCTCATCCCGGCAGGCGGGACACCGGCCGCCGGGATGAGCCCGGCGGCATCAACAGCAATCCCGATCATGGAAAGGAGCAAACGATCATGGCGACAACCACCACGTCTGGCATGCACCGCATCGACCCTTCGGCCGGGCTCGCGGTGCTGCGCATCATCATCGGCATCATTTTCGTTTTTCACGGCGCTGACAAACTGTTCGGTGGCATCGCCGACACGGCAGGATTCTTCGGGATGTCCGGCATCCCGGCACCGGCGCTGATGGCCTGGGTCGCCGCACTCACCGAGTTTCTCGGCGGCATCGCGCTGATCGTCGGCTTCGGCTCGCGCATAGCAGCGGCGCTCCTCATAGGGGTGATGCTGGTCGCGATTCTGACGGTTCACCTGCCCAACGGCTTCGCCAACGTCAACATTGTCGGTATGGGCGAGAGCGGGCCGGTCTTCGGCATGCCGGGTTGGGAATACAATCTGGCGCTGATCGGGGCATTGGCGGCGACGCTCCTCGGTGGTCCCGGCCGCTGGGCGATGGGGCACAGCGAGCCGGTCGTAGTGCATGACCGCGGCGCGGGTCAATGAATCCGCTTTCGATCGCTGGCTTTCACCATGTGACCATGGTCTCGGCAGATGCGCAGCGCACATTGTGCTTCTACCGGGACACCCTCGGACTCGGACTGGTAAAGCAGACGGTCAACTTCGACGACCCGAGCAGCTACCACCTTTATTTTGGTGATGCAACAGGGAGCCCCGGCACCATCCTCACCTTGTTCGAGTGGCCGCGCTCGCCGCGCGGGAGATGGGGAGCGGGCGGGGTCCACCACCTGGCGCTGGGCGTAGAGGACCAGGCTGTGCAACTGATGTGGAAGCGGCGGCTCGAGGATCATGGCATTCCGGTATCGGGGCCGTACGACCGGCGCTGGTTCCACAGCATCTACTTCGCCGATCCGGACGGACAGGTGATCGAACTGGCAACCCGCGGCCCCGGCTATTCGGTGGACGAGCCTGCCGACGCACTCGGCCAGAGCAAAATTATCCCGGACGATTCGCACCTGCGCGGCGGCCGGGACGAGCAGAGGATCCGCGCGCTCACGCACCCGGAACCAGTCCCGGATGTCACCCCGCAGATGCGCCTGCAGGGCATCCATCACATCACCGGCCACACCGGCGACATTGAGCAGGCACACGCCTTCTACGAAGGGGTTCTGGGGCTTAGCCGCGTGAAGCAAACCGTCAACCAAGACGCGCCCGAGATTCCGCACTGGTTCTGGGCCGCGTACGATGGAGCAGCGGTCGCGCCACACAGCTCGTATACTTTGTTCGGTATGCCGCGCGGCGCCCGCCCCGCGCGGCCCGGCACCGGCCAATCGCACCACCTCGCCTTTCGGGCGCGCGACCAGGACGAACAGCTCGCCTGGCGCGAGCACCTGCTCGAAAGTGGCGTCGAGGTATCGCCGGTGATGGAAAGGCAGTACTTCCGCAGCATCTACTTCCAGGCGCCGGACGGGCAACTGCTCGAGATCGCCACCGACGGGCCCGGCTTCGCGGTAGATGAAGATGCCGCGGCGCTCGGCAGCGCACTGCAGCTTCCTGAATGGCTCGAACCCCGCCGGCCCACGATCACCGCCGGGCTGGAGCCGCTAGTATAGCCAGCAGTCGGTAGACGGTAGCCCCTGCACACCCCTGGCCCGAGACCCGCGACCTGAGACTGACATATGCTTGAATTCGACCACTACATTCCACCCAAAGTTCAGAGCGGCGCGCTCTTGATCGTGCTGCTGCACGGGCGCGGGAGCGACAAGGACGATCTGATGGGGTTGCTGCCGGGTCTGCCCGCGGGTGCGATAATCGTGGCGCCGCGCGCGCCCTTTCCGGGAGCTCCGTGGGGCTACGGCCCGGGGTGGGCATGTATCGCTTTCTGAGTGAAAACCGGCCCGAACCCGAGAGCTTCGAGCGGAGCCAGAAGCTGCTGCACGACTTTCTGTCCGGCCTGCCAGAGCAGTTGCCGGCAGAGCCTGGCGCACTGACGCTAGGCGGTTTCAGCCAGGGTGGAACGATGAGCGTCGCCTACGCGCTCCGGTACCCGGGCACCATCCCAAGCGTAATCAACTTCAGCGGCTTCCTGGCGGATCATCCCAGCGTCACCGTGTCTCCGGAAACGGTAGGAGGCACGCGCTTCTTCTGGGGCCACGGCACCCGTGACCCCAACATCCCTTTCAGCTTCGCCGAATCCGGCCGTGAAGCACTCTCGGCGGCGGGCGCGGATCTCACGAGCGTAGATGTTCCGGTCGGCCACTCGATCGATGCCGGCGAGCTCCGCGCCGCGAGCGATTGGATCGTGCGCCAGTGAGCGGATTGCGGATTGCGCTGCGGGGCGCTGTTCCTAGTTCGTTGGAGAGCCGGTCGCTCCTTCAGCCGCCCCGTCTGACCGGCCCTTTTTCACCCGCCCCAAAACGCCGTTAGCCGAAGCAATAGTGCGCGGCCCGGCAGCGGGTAGCCGCGAACTTCGTAGAAGTTCTCATCCGTGAGGTTGGTGATGCCGAGGCTGATGCGATAGCCAGGGGCGACGCGAATCTCGGCGTTTGCATCCAGCGTCATAAAAGGTGGATAGAGGACATCCGCAACGTTGCTGAAGTCGGAAAAGTCGGTGTCCGTTCGCGCACCCACATAGCGCCCGAGGATGCCGGCGCGGAAGCGGCCGAGGTTGTCGTAGTCCGCGCCGAAATTGAGCGTCAAATCCGCCACGTTGCGGATGCGGCTTTCGCTGCCGCCGGAGATCTCCTCCGCGCGCAAGAGCCGGGTGCCGTTGGCGTGCAGCAGCAAGGAGAATCCGCGCTCGAGCATCACCCCCGCATCAATGCTGGCGCGTGCCTCGACGCCGCGGATGCGCGCCTCGTCTGCGTTGAAGTAGCGCGTCACGCTCCGTACCGTATCGCCTGCCTCCGTGAAAATAGGCGCATCGGGAGTGGTGCGCTCGCTGGTGATGCGGTTGATGACGCGGGTAGCGAAGAAGGTGGCATCGGCGCTGACGCCGCGCCGCGGTTGATTCCACCCGGCACCGGCATCCCAGGTGAAGGAGCTTTCCGGCGCTAATTCGGGATTGCCGCGGGTGATGGCGACCGCGCCGGCACCCGCGCGCTGCTGCGAATAGCCGGCGACGTGAAAGGCATCCGGCGCCACGAATGCCTTGCCTGCGGTCCCGTGCACACGCAACCCGCCGGCCGCGGTGAATTGCAGCCCCGCATTCGGGTGGAAGACGGTGTAGCGTTCACTGTTGCCTGCGGAGGAAGCATCGCCGAAGAGCGGTGTTTCCGCTACCTCGAAGCCGATGTCATCCAACCGCGCGCCGAGGGTGGCGACGAGGCGCTCGTCCGGCAGCCAGAAATACCCCTCGGCGAACAGGGCACGCGAATCGATGGCGGAGTTCGGGGCGTATGGAGCGCCCGCCGCGCCCGGCGCCGAAAACCGCTCGGATTCGGAGCGGGCCCTGGCCCAATCTAGGCCCGCGACCAGCCGGTGCGCGCCGAACGCAATT
>JBBSMO010000347.1:0-3832 GCA_038233155.1 Longimicrobiales bacterium | reverse complement strand
CCGCCGATTTCTAGCCGCGAGATGGAAGCCTCCGCCGGGAACTCCTCGCCGTCACGGCGGCGGCCGAAGATCTCGGCGCGCTCCCCCATGGTCCTTGCTACAACGCCGGAACTAGCGAACCGGCGGATGTGCTCGCCGTGAATGCGGTGGAAGCGCTGCGGCAGCAACCGCTCGAGCGGCTCGCCCATAATCTCTTCCGGAGAATACCCGAAGATCTGCTCGGCACCCTGGTTGAAGAGCACGATTCGCTGCTCTTCATCTATCGAGATGATGGCGTCCGACGCTATCGAGACGATGCCGGAGAACTTCGCCTCCGACAGCCGAAGCGCCTCCTCCGCCTGCAGCAGCTCGGTCACATCGCGAATTACGTGGGCAAAGCCGACGAGTTCACCCGCAGCATCGCGCAACGCTGTTGTGGTCGTCGCCGCCCAAAACCGTTCGCCATTTTTGCGCACCCGCCACCCTTCGGCGGAGGCGCAGCCCTCGCTCCTGGAGCGCCGGAGTTCGCGCGCAGGGCCGCCCAATCGCACCTCATCCTCCGGGGACAAGAGCGCGAGGTGCTTTCCGCGCGCTTGTTCCGCGGTGTAGCCGGTAATCTGCTGCGCTCCGGTGCCCCAACTCGCGATCTTGCCCTCGACGTCGAGCGCGAAGATCGCCTCGTCCTCCACCGCATCCAGCAGGCGGCGGGCGAGGGTTTCGGGAGGGAGCAGTGGGGTCATGGAAGCGGCAACGGGGCAGCGGCGAAGCTCGGGCGGCGCGTCAAGGTAACGTGAGCCCCGACGGGGCGGAAGCGCCAGCGGGGCACAGGTGGGAATATCTTCCGCGCTGGCGGGGCAGAATCGCCCCGCAAGGCTGTGCAGCACGAGTGACCCGTCCTCAGATCTGGCTGAGGACACCGCGTGCCCGAGGGCCTGCGCACGCGTGTTACGCCAGTCGGCCGCCTCACCGGCGGGGCCGCCGCGCCGCGCCGTTTGCCGGCAGAGCTTCCACCTGGCGCCCGGGGGCGCTACCTTGCCCGCCATGCGGCACTTGGACGATGTCTTTCCGCGGCTGGCGCTTTCGAGCTTTCGCTCGCGGTTCCGGCTGCATGGGAAGGAGTGGGAATACCTCGAGAAGCGTGGTGCGGAGATAGTGCTCGAACACGGGCGGGATTTCGTCCGCCACCGGCTGGCGCCCGCCGCGCCGCGCAACGACGGCAAGCAGACGCCCTTTCGGGGGCACCCGGTCTTTGTCGCGCAGCACGCGACCGCCACCTGCTGCCGCGGCTGCCTTGCCAAGTGGCACGGCATCCCCAAAGGCCGCGAACTCACGGCGGAGGAGCAGGCGCACGTGCTCGCTGCGATCGAACGGTGGCTTTTGGCGCAACGGATAGCGTGAACGTGCCATCGCCGCCGCTCGACCGCGCGGCGCACCGCCCATGGCCGCTGCCGCGGAGGCCGTGGGCGATGCGGATGACCTGGCACGATCTGCTCTTCCTGCACTGGCCAGTGCCGCCAGCGGTGATGCGGCCGCTCGTCCCGCGCGAGCTCGAGCTCGATACCTTCGCCGGCGAGGCATGGATCGGGATCGTGCCATTCCGGATGAGTGGCATACGGCTGCGCCGGCTGCCTCCGGTCCCCGGCACCGCCGCGTTCCCCGAGATCAACGTCCGCACTTACGTCACCGGCGGCGGGCGCGCAGGCGTCTGGTTCTTCAGCCTCGACGCAGCGCATCGTTTAGCCGTGCGCGTCTCGCGCGCCTGGTTCGGCCTGCCGTACCACCACGCGCGGATCTCCGTCGGGCGCGCCGGCGGCGGCGTCCGTTACCACAGCACCCGCTGCGGCGAGCCGGCGGCGGCGTTCAGGGGCGAATATCGCCCGGCTGGCGACGAGCTTCACGCGCAGCCTGGCAGCCTCGACCATTGGCTGACCGAGCGCTATTGCCTGTTCGCGCGCGACCAAGGCGGCACCGTCGGCTACGGCGACATCCACCATCACCCGTGGCCGCTGCAACCAGCGAGCGTGAGCATCGAGCTGAACACCATGGCAGATCCTCTCGGCATCGCGCTCCCCGCAACCCCGCCGGTGGCCCGCTTCGCCCGTCGGCTCGAGGTTGTGGCGTGGAGTCTGCGACCTATCGGGGAACCCTGATGCAGAGTGCGGGGTTCGGCTGCAGGTCCCCTGCCTTTGTGCAACTGGCAACGACGCACGCCGGTCGGTAAACTCCCAATCAACCACCACTGCAAGGCAACGACTCGTGACTTCAGAAATGACGCAAACAGCAACTCTCGCCGGCGGCTGCTTCTGGTGCTTGGACGCGGTCTACGAGCAGCTCCGCGGCGTAAAGAACGTCCTCTCCGGTTACACGGGCGGAGAGGTTGAGAACCCGAACTACCATCAGGTATGCGGCGGCCGCACCGGCCACGCCGAGGTGGTACGCATCGAGTTCGACCCGGAGCAGGTCTCCTTTCGCGAGCTGCTCGAGATCTTCTTTACGATTCATGACCCAACTACTCTGAACCGTCAGGGAGCGGACACCGGAACGCAGTACCGATCCGCCATCTTCTACGAGAACGACGAGCAAAAGCGCGTCGCGGAAGAGGTGATGGAGGAGATTTCGCGGGAGGGCATCTGGGACAGCGAACTGGTTACGCAGCTCGAGCCGCTCGGCGACTTCTACCCCGGTGAAGATTATCACCAGGGGTACTACCGGAAGAACCCGTCGCAGAGCTACTGCCGGGTCATCATCCAGCCCAAAGTCGCCAAGTTCCGCAAGCAGTTCCTGGAGCGGCTGACCGCTTGACGGTCGCGAGACGCGCGAGGCGTATGCCGGGGTACCTGAGCGCTTCCTCGCGCACTGAGCTTGCGACCAATCTCCTTTGACATTTCGCATCCATGCAGACAGCAATTGCCAGCACGCTGACCCCGCCGGAACCGGGTGAATTCGCGCCGTTCTACGCGGGCTACATCGCGAGGGTAGGAGATGAAGATCTAGCCGCCGTGCTGCGAAACCAGCCAGAGCAGCTGCGGGAGCTGGTCGGTGGTCTCGATAAAGTCCAGGCCGGGACCCGCTATGCGGCGGGCAAGTGGAGCATTCGCGAAGTGATAGGACACCTGTCGGATACCGAGCGCGTGATGGCTTACCGCGCGCTCCGCTTCTCTCGGGGCGATGCCACGCCCCTGCCGGGCTTCGACGAGAACGCCTACGTTCAGGGAGCGCACTTCGACCAGCGGCCCCTCGCAGCCTTGCTGGATGACTTCGCCGCCGCCCGCAGCGCTTCGCTCTCGATGCTCGCCATGATGGTGCCGGAAGATTTCGGCCGCCGCGGCGCGGCCAACGGCGTCGAGATGTCCGTCCGCGCCATCGTCTACGTGCTGGCGGGCCACTCGCGCCACCACATGGCGCTGCTCGAAGAACGGTACCTGCCACTGATCTCATGAGCAGATCTGGGCACCGTCATGTCTAAACGCGCGGCACTGATCGCCGGCGGCAGCGGGCTCGTAGGCGGCGACTGCCTCGAGCTGCTCCTCGCTCAGCCGGAGTTCGGGCGCGTCGGATCGATCGGCCGCCGCACCTTGCCCCTCGAGCACCCGCGGCTCGAGCAGCGGGTGAGCGACTTCGACCGCATGGAAGCCGAGGCTGCTCAGCTCGCTTTCAGCTTCGCCCTTGGTGCGGGAGTAAAAGAACCGCGAGCCGGGAGATGCTCCCACGGCGGAAACGAGCAGGAACCGCCCGGCTCCGGCTTCACGGGTAATCTGCCCGAGCCGGAGCGGAAATTCGGCATGCACACGCCGGAATGCTTCCTTCGATCCCGCCTGCGAAATCGTGGTACCGAGGCAGCAGAACACGTCGG
>JBBSMO010000346.1:0-3835 GCA_038233155.1 Longimicrobiales bacterium | reverse complement strand
GTCGCCGCGAACGACTCGTCGCTGGGCGATGGCGACGTTCGGCTGCGGCTGCCGGACGGTTGGGGTGCGACCCCCGCCTCTGCGAAAGCGGTCTTCCGGGGCGGCGCACAGGCCGAGGCCGTCTCCTTCACGATCACGCCGCCGGCGGCGCGGGTCGCCGGCAGCTTCACCGCCACCGCCGTTCTCTCGGCTGGCGGCCGGGAGTACACACAGAACGTCGCGGAGGTAGATTACCCGCACATTCGCCCTCGGTTGCTGTTCGAGCCGGCCCAGACCCAAATCCGCGCGCTTCCGCTCGAGCTGCCCCCGGCGCTCGCAGTGGGCTACGTGATGGGGGCGGGAGATGCCGTTCCGGACGCGCTGCGCCAACTCGGCATTGAGCCGGTGATGCTCGGCCCCGCCGATCTTGCGCAAGGCGATCTAGGCCGCTTCGATGTGATCGTCACCGGCATCCGCGCGTATGAGGTGCGGCCGGATCTCGCCGCCAACAATGAGCGGCTGCTGGATTATGCGCGCCGTGGCGGAACAGTAATCGTCCAGTACAACAAGTATGAGTTTCCCGACGGCGGGTTCGCTCCCTTTCCGGTTACCATGGCGCGCCCGCACGACCGCGTCACGGATGAAGCCGCTCCCGTACGCATGCTCGAACCGGAGCACCCGATCCTCTCCGCGCCGAATCGCATCACCGAAACCGACTTCGACGGCTGGATCCAAGAGCGCGGCCTCTACTTCCTGAACGAATGGGACGCCGCGTATACCCCGCTGCTCGAGATGGCGGATGAGGGCGAGGTCCCGCTCCGTGGCAGTCTGCTCGTCGCCGGAATAGGAGAGGGCCACTACGTCTACACCGGGCTCGCCTTCTTCCGGCAACTCCCGGCCGGCGTTCCAGGCGCGTACCGATTGTTCGCGAATCTGCTCTCCTTGGGGGCGAGATGAAGTGCGGAATGCGGAATGCGGAATGCGGAATTTGTGACAACCATCAGCGGCCGCGGAACTTCATTCCGGCGGAAGCCGGGATTCGGTCGTTGGACAGCGGCAATGCGCGAAGACATAGATACTTCCATGCGTTCACCTCATTGTTGCGGTTCTGCGTACTAGGTACTGCGTACCTGGTACTATCCGGCTGTACAGGCGATGACGGGCGCACACCGCTGGTCATCTACTCGCCGCACGGGCCCGATCTGCTGCGTGCCTTCGAGGAGCGCTTCGAGGCTCTGCGCCCCGAAGTAGATGTGCAGTGGATCGACACCGGTTCGCAGGAGGTACTGGACCGGCTGCGCTCCGAGCGTGCGAACCCTCAGGCTGATGTCTGGTTCGGTGCGCCGGCCGAGCTGTTCGAAACAGCCGCGGCGGACGGGCTCCTCGCCCCGTACACCCCGGGCTGGGCCGAAGGAAGGGCGGCGCAAGGGCGGGACACCACTTCGTATTATCACGGCACCTATTTGACACCCGAGGTAATCGCGTACAACAGCGATGTGCTCACCGCGGATCAGGCGCCGCAGGACTGGGACGAGGTGCTCGAGCCGCGCTGGCGGGATCAGGTCCTGATCCGCGATCCCATCGCCAGCGGCACCATGCGCACGATCTTCGGGATGATCATCAGCCGCTCGCTGCGGGAGACGGGGAGCACAGAAGCCGGCTTCGATTGGCTGCGCCGGCTGGACGGGCAAACGCGCGAGTACGTACTGAACCCGACACTGCTTTATCAGAAGCTCGCGAGACAGGAGGGGCTGGTAACACTCTGGACGATGCCGGACATCGAACTGCTGAAGGCGACCACCGAATACCCCATCGACTACGTCTTTCCCACCAGCGGAACGCCGCTCGTCGTAGATGCGATTGCCGTGGTCGAGGGCGCCCCGCACCCCGAGCTCGCCCGTGAATTCGTCGAGTTCGCCGGCAGCCCGGAGATGATGCTGCTCGCGGCGCGCGAGTTCTTCCGGCTTCCCGCCACGGACAATGTCCCGGCGGATTCGCTCCCCGCCAACTTGCGCCGTGCCCTCGAGGAGCTGCGCCCGGAACCCGTGGACTGGGGGCTGCTCCAAGAGCAGGGCGCCGCCTGGATGCGAGAGTGGGATGAAACCGTGCGCGGGCGCGGCGGGCGTTGATCCTACAGCTCGAACAGCTCGACAAGCACTTCGGGGAGACGGTTGCGGTCAGCGATCTTTCGCTGGCCGTCGAACGCGGCGAGTTCCTGACGCTGCTAGGCCCCAGCGGCTGCGGAAAGACCACGACGTTGCGGATGATCGCCGGCTTCGAAACGCCCACGCGCGGCCGCATCGTCTTAGCTGGCATCGACGTTACCCGCCTCCCTCCCCAACGCCGCGGTGTGGGGATGGTGTTCCAGAACTACGCGCTGTTCCCGCATCTGAACGTTGCCGAAAACCTCGCGTTCGGCCTTCGTGCGCAGGGTGCCGCCGGGGCTGACATCGCGCCGCGGATGAACGCTGCCCTCGAACGCGTAGGGCTCGGCGGGTACGCCCAGCGGCGGGTGCAGCAGCTTTCCGGCGGGCAACAGCAGCGTGTGGCACTCGCCCGCGCTCTGATATCCGAGCCGCCACTTCTGCTGTTAGACGAGCCGCTGTCGAATCTGGATGCAGCGCTCCGGGAGCGGACTCGCTCCGAGATCCGCGCGCTGCTCAAGCGGCTCGGCATGACCGCCGTTTTCGTCACGCACGACCAGGAAGAAGCGTTCGCAATGTCGGACCGCATCGCGATACTGGACCGCGGCCGCTTGCAACAGCTAGGGACCCCGGAGCAGTTGTATCACAGCCCGGCGAACGAATTCGTGGCGGCTTTTCTCGGGCGCGCGAACTTTCTCGAGGCAACCATAACCGGCGAACGAACCGGCGGCGTGACTTGCGAAGTTGCCCCCGGGGCGGAGTGGGAGGCGCGCGGCGAAAGGATCGCGGGCACTGGAGTCCGGCTGCTCGTCCGCCCCGAAGATCTTCAGATCAGCGGCGCGGATGAGGAGCACGGGTTAGCGGGAGAGATCATCGAGCGGCGCTTTGCCGGCTCGAGCACCCTGTATCGCGTACGCACCGGGGCGCGCGAGCTGCTCGTCACCGGGGAAGAGCGCGACGGGGCCGTAGGCGACAAGGTCCGGGTGACGCAGCGGCCCGGTCATCCTGCGTACGTTTTGCCTGCGGCCAAGGTGTGAAGCGCGGGAGATGGCCGCTGATCGCGGCGCCGGTGCTCCTGCTCCTCCTGTGGCTGGTGCTGTACCCCAATCTGTTCGTGCTCGGGGATAGTTTCGACACCGGCGCCGGGTTCGGCTTCGACAACTATCGCCGCTTCCTCGACAGCCGCTCCGAGATGCAGGCGCTGTGGAACAGCGTCTGGATCTCCGTCACCTCCGTCATTCTCTCGGCTCTGATCGGCATCCCGCTCGCCTTTCTCTTCTCCCGCTACTCGTTTCCGGGCCGCAAGCTGCTCGGCGGTCTCGCCGCGCTGCCGGTGCTGCTCCCCCCACTTGTAGGCGTCATCGCGTTCCTCTTTTTGTGGGGGGAAAGCGGCTTCCTGGCACGGGGCATTCAGGAGATCTTTTCGCTGGCACGGCCGCCATGGCGCTTCTCGGGAGCATGGGCGATTCTGGTCGTTCACGCGTACACCATGTACGTCTACTTCTATCTCTTCACCAGCGCCGGGCTCGCGCGGCTCGACGAGAGCTATGCGGAAGCGGCGGCCGCCCTCGGCGCCAGCCGCTGGCGGACCTTTCGCCTGGTGACGCTTCCCATGCTTGCGCCGGCAATCGGCGGCTCGGCGTTGCTGGTGTTCATGACGTCGATGGGCTCCTTCAGCGCCCCCTATGTGGTCGGCGGCGGTTTTCGCGTTC
>JBBSMO010000345.1:0-3842 GCA_038233155.1 Longimicrobiales bacterium | reverse complement strand
CCGGCGTCTCCGGGAACAGGGTCCCCCCCTCACTCCGCAACTTTGATGCTATTCCGCCGAAGATCTACTGAGTGCGGAGCGAACCACCTACTCCGGGCATCTGGCGCTCGCCTTCGTCCTCGCTCTCGTTCTGTTGCTCGAGGGATGCGGGGACGCGGGCGGGGAGAAAGAGCTATCGTTGCGCACTGGCTGGCCGTTCCCGGTGTTCGTCCATGAGGTGGCGGTTGACATTGCGCCGTTCTATCCGATTGGGGCCGGCGCGGCTGTGACCGTCGTAAACAGAGATCATGAAAAGTGGGTTCTGCCGTACGCCCCGCCGCCCGAGCCGCTGGAAATGCATCTGTCCGCACCCGATACAGCGGAAGCGGAGGAACCGGTCCCGCTCGCCGGCACTTGGCTGACCGGTGCCCCACTTTACGGCCTCGCGTGCCGGGTGGCGGATACCACATCGACAGGGCCGCCGCATTCGTCGCACTCGACCGTTGCGCCCTTTCGCCAGCGCTGGCACCTGAGGCAGAAGGATACGAGCCGCGCGTCGGCGGCTTCGGCCGCCGCAGGGAGCAGGAACGCGTCCTCGTCGCAGAACATCATCGCCCGCGCGTGCGACCAGAGGGGCGTGCGGCGCGTCCCGGCCTCGGTTTCAACGATGGCGGTGTAGTCGTACGGCCTTTCCACCGTGCCGACTCGCACCTCGACGCCGATAACACAAGGCTCGCTTCGCGCCGCTGGCTGGCGGTCAACGCGCACCACTCGGCGGGATCGGACAGGTTAGGCGGGTGCGACAAGAGCGGCGCGTGATGAAGGTGCGAGGTGCGCGAGCGCACAAGATCGGGCTCCCGCGTCGGCAGCGCCACCGCTGTATGCCACCGTCTAAACACCTTGGGGTTGACCGGGTAAGTCGTTGCTGCTATGTTCCACACGAGCAGTGCGTTCCTCGCACTGCTCGTGCCGCTGCTTCGCGGCTCCACCCGTTCTCTGGAGTACCCGCCGTGATGCCTCCCCCCCCGCGCGGCGTAGCCGCTGCGTTCGCCGCTTGCCTCGTGATGCTCGCGGCGTGTAACGACAACCCCACGGCAACACCGGCCGCTACTGCCTCGTCTGAAGCGACAGTCGCTGCGTCGGCAAGCCTGCCGGAGCAGGTTCCGGATCATGCGCGGGCCGGTGAGACAGTATTCCGTGATTTGGCACGGCAGGTCCCGGAATTTGGAGGTTTCTATATCAGCCAACAATCTGACGTCGTCGTTCAACTAACTGATCTGCGGCGTATCCCGGCCATGCGAGCGGCGATCATGGCCCACCTTAAGGAACGAACGGGTGAGGATGGTAGCCACGACCTTACCCGTCAGAGGATCGTTTTTCGCGCCGCAGAGTATAGTTTCGATCAACTTACAGGTTGGCGCGCCCGCATAGAGGAGCCGCTGTTCGATCTGCCCGAAGTTCTGATGCTCGATTTAGATGAGGAGCTAAACCGCGTTACCGTTGGGGTGGACGCGGCCGCATCGCAATATCGGGCCTTGGCGGTTGTTGAGCGAGCCGGCGTGCCACGAGGAGCGGTGAATATTCGCGTGATAGGCGCTCTCGTGCCTGCGAGTACCCTATTGGATGTACATCGTCCGCTGCAGGGTGGATTAACTATAGCATCCTCGGCAGGCGGATGCACTCTCGGATTTAATGCAGTATTGGGCGGACGGAATGTTTTCTTGACCAATTCACACTGCAGTGCCCGTTCGTGGGATCTCGACTACGGTAGTTTTTATCAACCTTTTGTCACAAGTACCTACCAGGTCGGGTATGAATATCAGGATCCGAATGGGTCCAGTTGTGGGTTTCTATCAAAGAACGTTTGCCGATATGCCGATGTGGCGGCAATTTCAGTGAATACGGGAACAGCAACCGACTTGGGCTATATCGCTCGGACGACGTTTTCTGCATCAGGTCGGGGCGGTGTTGGATCACGCGAAATAGATCCAATCAACCCGCGATTCCAGATCAACAGCACCGATGTATATCCGGAACTTTACGAGCAGGTTCACAAGATCGGTGCCGCAACAGGTTGGACTACCGGAATCGTTACTCGGACATGCGTTGATACAAGCGTGTCTTACCGTTCGAACAGCAGGTTGCGTTGCCAGTATCTCGCGAACTATGGCAGCGCAGACGGCGATAGCGGCTCGCCCGTTTTCAAGATGAGCGGGTCTACCACCGTTACCCTGCAGGGGATTCACTGGGCCAGAGTAACCGTGGACGGTGATGCAGTGTTCAGTCCGTGGGGTGGCGTGCAAAGAGATCTCGGATTTATGCAAGTTACGCCATAACGCTTGGGCTCAAGAATCGCAAGAGATACAGGATTCGGCCGTTCGTTTGAAGAGGAGCTTGGGCCGACGCCGGGGATGCCGGTTGCGGGTAACGAAGCCACGCTGCGCCCTCACCAGCCGATATTTATTGGGTGAGGCCGAACTGAATCTCTGACCAACTACGACTGGAGCAAGGTCAATGAAAGCGAACATCTGCTTTTCAGTGTGCGCACTTGGATTAAATCTACTGTTTACCGCGTGCAAGGCGGAAGATGCGGTTGGGGCATCGGGGGCCTCTTTCATGCTTGCCACGGTCGAAGAAGGAGACATCGAAACGCGCTTCGAAGGCACGGGTAAATTCGACTTAGGTCGCGACCCTGAAAGGGGCGTCTCTATTTTCTTTATCGATTCGTGGGGAACTGGAGCGACGACCGGTGATCGTATAATTTTTGCGAATCGCGGCAGCGGCCGGTTGCGACCTGGAACCTACGTGATTGGCTCATTCGATGGGTGGAGCTCAGCGACTGAGGGGCTCACGGCTTCCTACTACCGGGCGAATGGCGAGGATGCCCGCCAATACATCGCAGATACCGGACAACTGATTATTTCATCTGTAACAAAGAATCAGATCGAAGGTTCATTTCAGTTCGAGGCGCTCCCGAAGTGTCCGCCAGAAGTGGCCGAAAGTTCGCATTTTACGAGGGACTCCTGCAGCTCCGGTTCGGCAGGCGTAGCAGTCTCAGGTGAATTTGTAGCAACCCTTGAGACCTACGCAGGTATCGTGACAGGGCCGAAGCGCTGATCGGTTGACGCGATCACTTTGGGGACTTGCGCCGGTTCAGTCGAAGGTAGCCTGAGCCGACGTTACATGGACGCGGAGAAGATATGGATAGTACTCGCGGATACTTTGAGCGGAACATCTATCGGGACGTCGGAAAAGATGGCGCTCGCGTGACCTGACCCCCGAAAGTTGAACCAGTTACAATGAGAGTCCACAACGGCCCTTTGGGGGCAGGAGGACTCGAAATGAAGGGGACACGGCACACGCCGGAGCAGATCATCCGCAAGCTGCGCGAGGCGGAGATTTTGCTCGCTGGCGGCGCGACGATCGCCGAAGCGAGCAGGGCCTTGAGTGTGAGCGAGCAGACGTATCACCGCGGGCGCCCGCAGCACGGCGGGATGAAGGCGGACGACGCCAAGCGGCTCAACCAGCTGGAGCAGGAGAACACCCGGCTGAAGCGGCTGGTAGCCGAGCAGGCGCTGGACAACTTGATCCTGAAGGAAGTCGCCCGGGGAAACTGGTGAGCCCGGCGCGTCGGAGAGCTGCGGTGAAGCACGTGCAGCAGCGGCTGGATGTCTCCGGGCGCCGGGCCTGCCGGGTGGTGGGGCAGGGGCGGTCGAGCCAACGCTACGCAGCTGCCCGGCCGGAGCGGGACCGGGCGCTGGTCCAGGAGATGCGGGCACGGGCGGCGAAGCACCCCCGCTACGGCTACCGCCGCGTCCATGCGCTGCTGGTGCGCGAGGGGTGGCGGGTGAACGCCAAGCGGG
>JBBSMO010000344.1:0-3843 GCA_038233155.1 Longimicrobiales bacterium | reverse complement strand
GCGCCGCCAGACTCTTCCCAGATGTTGGTCGAAGTGCGCTCGATCCCGCCCGCGTACCACATGTTCGGCGCGAGCTCGGTCGCGATGTGGTAGTGACCCAGCGCGACATAGTCCCAGCGTTCCGGCGCGATCGCGCTGTCCTCTACCGTCACTCCGCCGAACTCGGAAACGTAGCGGATCTTGCCCTCCGCGCTGCTCCCGCTGATGGTGCCGTGCAGCATCAGCACGTTGTAGCGGGCGTCGGGGTCCGGCTCGAGGCGCAACGCCGCGGCAGTTGCATCGCCCGGCTCGCTATCGGCGGGGTTGGTATTGGCCGCAACAATATCGAGGCCATCGCCCGTCGCACTTCGGGGGGCCGCATCAGCCGTTGCCGTGTCGCGCCATCCTCCATCTTCCGCCCCCTCAGGCTCCGCCGGCGAGCTGCCGGAAACCTCAGCATCAGGTGCCGCGCCGCGCGGAACCGCATCTTCCGAAACGCGGTTAGCGGCAGCCAACGCGTTGTGCGGCAGGCAGAGCACCGTCGTATCGAGTTCGGGGAGATGCACCGCGCGCGCCTCATCCGTGACAACTACAAGATTCGGGATCTCGCTGAACAGGGTGAGGATGTTGCCCGTCTCGGCCGAGCGGGGGGAGTCGTGGTTGCCGGCGATCATCACTAGCGGAACGCCAGGCAGGCGCGCGGCGAGACTCGAGAACTTGCGGAATGCATCCGCGATGGCGCTGTTCGAGGGGCGAACGCTGTGGAAGACATCGCCGGCGACGAGCACCAGATCCGGCCGCAGCGAAACCAGCCGCTCGATGGCACGGGCGAAGGCGCCCGCCACATCGGCCTCGCGCGCGTTGGTGCCGCCGGGCAGCACCCGATGATAGGCACGGTAGCCGAGGTGAAGATCTGCAAGGTGCGCGATTTTCATTATATTCCGCGGTGCATCACCCGCCGTGGCATAGCTCCGAACCGCGGCGGGCGACGCCGGGTACAAAGCCGGCACTCTTCAACTTTCAAGGGAATTCCGGACGGGTATGGCAAAGAAGAAAAAGAAGAAATCGCCGCAGCAGATGCACCGCCAGGTGCAGGACAATCTTCAGGCGCTACCAAAATACATCGAGCAGCAGAAGGGCGAAGGCAAAAACGTGCGCGCCTTCATGTTACGATACGTCAGTACCCCCATGCTGCGCCTCATGAACCGGGTGATGAACGCGACCCGCTATCGCGGAGAGGAAGGGGGGAAGCGGAAGCAGACGGATCAGATGCGCCGCCGCGTAGAGCAGAAGCAGGCTGCCATCCGTCACTTTCAGGCGAATACTCCGAAGGCGAAGAAGCGGGCTCGCTGACGCCGCTCCGGGTGGAGGGAAGGGGCTGGACATCGCGCACCGCGGCGGCGGCGGACGGGCGCGGCCATTCGGCGCGCGGCCAACGGATGAAGAGCCCCGCCCGCTCGGCGAAGGCCGCGCCGGGCCCGGCGGTAGCCGCGACGAGCACGTTCTGCCGGTCCGTGAAATCGGGACCGAGGTGCGGGTAGAGCGCTAGGTTTGGAAACGCCGCGGACAGGGTCTCGATGATGGACCAGAAGCGCACGCTTCCGGGGCCGGTAACGTTGCCGATCACATTCAGCGCGAGCGTCCCGCCGGGTGCGAGCAGCTCGCGGAGCAACCCGAACGCTTCCAAGGTTACTAAGCTGACGGGCAGCGCCTCGGCGCCGGCGTAGACATCTACGAAGATGCGCTCGAAACGGCGATCTTGCTCGAGGAGCTGCGTAGCGACTGCGCGCGCGTCTCCGTTGATCGTGGCGATGCCATGCTCGGGGCGGACGCCGAAAAAGCGGTAGGCGGCGGCCGTCACGGCCGGGTCGAGCTCCGCGACGGTGATTCCGGCGCGCGGGTCGCGCTCCGCGACGCGGCGAGGGAGGGTGTAGGCGCCGCCGCCAAGGAAGAGGTACCGGTCGCCGGGCTCCGAGACCCGCGCCAGCCACTCTTCGGCCGCCACGATGTAGGCGAGCGTCGGCCTTCCGCTGCGCGCCAGCTCTCCGGACTCCTCCTCTCCGTTCACGTACAACCGCCGCTCCGGCTCGCGGCCCGGCACTAGGATCTCGATCACCTCGATTTCGGAAAGCGGCGACTCGGTCTCGAGCAACACCCGCTCGTCGGCTGGCGAGGGAAGAGCTGGCAGCAAGGTGGGAAGAACCAGCAGGCCCGCGGTCGCGAAGAGCAGCGGTCCGGGGCCCATAGCGGGCAGCAGCAAGCGGCTGGCGAGCAGCGCGCCCGCCGCCCCGCCGCCCAGCAGCGCTACAAGGGTCGTCAGCGATGCGTCCCAACGCTCTTCCGGGTCGAGCATGGCCGTCGCTCGCCTGCCCTGTTCGAGCATTAGCGGCAGAATGATGCCGGTGAGGTAGACCGCGCCGGCAAAAGGCAGCACGGCGACCCACCGGAGTGCCGGTGCGTAGGGACCGCCCTCGTACAGAGTCCAAAACAGAGCGAAGGCGCCTGCAACGGCGGTTGCCAGCGCCGCCGCGGTCCACCGGCGCCGGCCGCGCACCGGCTCGTCCGGCCAATCGGCGGCCCCGGCCCAGATCCCGGCGGCGAGGGCCACCACTAGAGTGGCCGCGTAGCTGCCGGCGGCGCCCAGCAAGCCATCTGCCGAGAAGAGCAGCAGGCCGCCACCCGCGAAGCAAACCGCGGCGAGTGCGAAGCCAGCGGCCGCCCCCCGTGCGGCGATGACCCAGCGCTCCCGTGGCAGAGACAACCAACGGTTCATCATCAACGGCACGACGGTGTCATCTGGCAGGCTCGGTTCTTCCGTAGTAGCTTTTCGACCGAATTCGCATCATTTATCAGGCCTGGAGAGTCCAATCTACCCAGTTCATTCGTTGAACGGCAGCAGCCTTGCCATTCTCGCGCTGCTCGCACTTGCTGTCGCGCCCGCGCCGCTCATTGCGCAGGAGGCGAATGAGGATGCGGCGCCCGACCGGTGGAAGATTGCGGCGGAGCTCAGCTATACCGACCAGAGCGGCAACGAATCGCTGCGGCTGCTGACCACGGGGCTGAACCTGTCCCACCTCGAGCCGGAGCGCTACGAGCTGGACGTGACGCTCCAATCCCGCTACGGCGAGGACGACCGGCGTGTCATCGCCAGGAACCACTACGGGGCCGCCTCTTTCGACTTCTCGCCGCAAGCAACCATTTCGCCTTTTCTCTTCGCCGATGCCGAGAACGACCGCTTCAGGCGGCTAGATCTGCGCGCATCGGGCGGCGCGGGCGCAAAGTACAACTTTTACCGCCCGCCGGACACCGACAATCGCGCTTCCGCCTCGCTCGCACTACTCTACTCGTACGAGAACCGTTCGGCGCCAGCGGGGGAACCGGAGCCGGACGCACGGCAGTTCGCAAGGCTCAGCCTGCGGCTCAAGGGTGCGCAAGAGCTGCGCGAAGGCGTGGAGCTAGTCCATGTTTCCTTTCTCCAGCCGGTGCTCAACGAAGTGGAAGATTACCTGCTCCGCACCGAAACCGGTATCAAAACCTCGCTGACGGATCGTCTGGCACTCTCCGTGGTGTATCAGACCAGCCGCGACAGCCGCCCCCCGGCCGGCGTCGAGGCCGACGACCGGATACTGAAGACGGGGCTGATCATCAACTTCTGAACAGCCGTTGAACGATTCCAACTCACCGGCGCAGCCACGGCGATTTCCGTTTATGCACGCACCTTGCCGGAAACTTGTTCAATACCCTTCCAATGAACGATGGTTAATGTGATAAATGGCGAGATTGCGGGAGCGAGCAGGCGCGCGGGGCACCGCCGGGCGCGAGACAAGCCGGTGCTCCGCTGGCCAGGAGCCCTGATGGGGTTCG
>JBBSMO010000343.1:0-3846 GCA_038233155.1 Longimicrobiales bacterium | reverse complement strand
ACTATTTCCCTAGCTCGCACTTCAGCACCGCGATGGATGCCGGCACCTTGTTGCCCTTGCCTTCGCTGGTCAGCACGACCGTCCCATCCGACCGCATGGCAACCGCCTCGCCCTGGGCCTGGCCGAGTGGAGCGAGGGGGACCTCTTCTATCGGAGTTCCCGCCGGTGACAACAGGTCGGGCGTGCGAAAGATCAGCAACGAAGCGTAGGTGCGGATGGCGACCCAATTGCCGTCGGGAGATGCGTCCGCCGCGGTGATCTGGTTCGGGAGCGGGACGGCTCCGTCGCTGAAGGCGCGGATCTGCTCGAGCTGCACCGTTTCGCCGGGCTTCAGCGGCAGCGGGTAGCGGTACAAGGCGACAGGGTGGTCGCGCCCCTTGCTCAGCAGGTAGATCTCGCCGCTAGGGAGCACGAAAAGCGCTTCGGCGTCGCGGGAGCCACCCGGATAGCTGAAGGACAGCTTCGCGAGCGGCTCCACGTTGCCGCTGGCGGGCGCGGGCTCGGGGACTATATACAGCTCGACATCATTGCGCCCGGCATCGTTGTCGCCAATGTCCGCGATGTACAGGCAGTTGCCGCTGGCGCATGGGCCGGCGGCGATGTCCTCCCAATCGCGGTTGCGGGCACCCTTCACCGCGACCGTACCCAGCAGGGTTCCGGCCGCATCAACCGCGTAGAGTTCGGGCTCGTGGCCGCTGTCGTTATGAGTCCAGAAGATGCCCGCCTCGCGGCGGCTTCCGGCGATTCCGCTGCTCTCCTCGAGCACCGCCGGCAGCGAACTCGCGCGCTGGAGGATGCGGCACCCGGCGGGGGCGCCGGCGCCCGCTTCCCCCTCCGCCGCACAGGCAGAGAATGCTGCGCAAAGCAGCGCATGCACCACGGAGCGGGCACCGTTGGGAATCATGCGGCGATCTCTCGGCCAGCAGGGCGCGCAGCGACCGCTTTCGACAATGTGCCGGGCGCGCGGTGTCGCCAGTGATAGCTCCCGTCCGGCTGCATCTCCCAAGCCTCGGGGCTCGACAGATCTTCGCCGAGAATTGCATCCAGGCGGTCGCGGTGCTCCGGTTGGTATACGGGCACGACAACCTCTACCCTGCGAATCAGGTTCCTCGGGCGCCAATCTGCCGAGCCGATGTAGAACTCCGAACTCCCGGCGTTGCCGAAGTGGAAGATGCGCGGGTGCTCCAGAAAGCGCCCCAGAATGCTGACCACGCTGATGTTCTCCGAAAGCCCTTGGACCCCGGGGCGCAGGCAGCAGATACCGCGGACGGCCAGCTCGATCTTCACACCCTCCCGCGAGGCGCGATACAGGGTGGCGATCAGGTCCGGGTCCGCGAGGCCGTTCATCTTCACGCGGATGTGCCCGCCGCGCCCTTCGCGCGCATGGCGGATCTCGCGCTCGATGAGCTGCAGGAAGCGACCGCGCATGTTGAAGGGTGCCACCAGCAGATGGGCGAAGTCCAACGGCACCTCATCCCCCGTGAGGGCCGCGAACATCTGCGCCAGGTCGTCTCCTAGTGGCTGCGCGCCGGTGAGCAAGCCCAGGTCTGTGTAGGCGGCGGCGGTTGCGGCATTGAGGTTGCCCGTCCCGATGTACATGTACCGCCGCAGCCCTTCGCCTTCGCGGCGGGTGACCAGCGCGACCTTCGCATGGACCTTGAGCCTGGGCGGACCAAAGACCACTTCGATCCCGGCGGTTTCGAGAGAGCGTGCCCATTCGATGTTGCGCCGTTCGTCGAAGCTGGCCCGAAGCTCGACCACCGCTGAAACCGTTTTGCCGTTCTGCCGCGCGCGGCGCAACAACTTGACGATTCGGGAGGCCTTGTCGGTCCGGTACAGAGTGATCTTCACATCTGTGACGGCCGGGTCATCGGCGGCCTCGGCTAAAAAGCGCTCGATGGTGTTCTCGAAGGAATCAGCCGGGAAGCGGACCAGGATCTCGCGTTCTTGGAGCGTTTGCACCACCGGCTGGTCTGGCGGGAGGGGAGAGCCCCGTTGCAGCGGCGGGTAGTGCAGCTCGTCTATGGGGAGCTTGGCGATTTCGGCAAGTGCGAACAGATCCACCGGACCATCGACAGAATACACATCGCTGCTGCTGAGCGCGCCCGCCTCGCCCGTTGCCTCCCCTTTGAGCCCCTCGAGCAACAGCGAGCAGACCGCCTTCGGCATTCCCTCCTCGATTTCGAGGCGAACCGCTGACTGAAAGGGGCGCTTCAGCACCTCCTGCTCGACCGCCTCCAAGAGGTCATCGGTGCGGTCCTCTTCCAGACTGAAGTTGGCGCTGCGGGCGACGCGAAACACATATGCATCGACTACATATTCCCCGGGGAAGATCTCCGCCAGCCCTGCGCGAATCACATCCTCGAGCGGCACGAAGCGCTTGCCTCCCGGCAGCGGGACGAAGCGCGGCAAATCTCCCGGCAGCGCGATGACGTAGACTCCTTCGCCGACTCCCGCATCTTGATCTTCCGCTACCCGGACGACCAGGGCCGGCCGCAGGTTGCGAATGTGCGGAAAACGCCGGCCCTTCGCCACGACCATGGGGTTCAGGACCGCGTCAAAGGTAGGGAAGTAGCAGTTCCGGGCGTACGCACGGTCCTCTTCTTCCAGAGCATCCCAGCGCAAGATGCGGATGCCATGCTCCTCGAGCTCGGGCAGTAAGCGCTCGCACAGCACGCGGTAGGCGCGGTCTAACAACGGTCGCGCCCGCTCTCGGATCAGTTCGAGCTGCCGCCGCGGAGAGAGCCCGTCCATGGTGGTTTTCGAACTACCCCCCGCGATCTGGCGGTTGTAACCCGCCGCGCGGGTCATGAAGAACTCGTCCAGGTTGCCCCCTAGAATCGAGAGAAAGCGCACGCGCTCGAGCAGCGGGACGCGCTCGTCTTCGGCTAGGGCGAGAACGCGCTCATTGAAGCTCAGCGCACTCAGCTCCATGTTGACCAACGAATTCGCGGGCAGCCTGTACCCGGCCCCGGGAGAAGGTGCATCGGGTGCGGCGGAAACAAGGTCGGTCACGGCATACGCTGGGTGCGGGCGGGCGGCGGGCGAAGCATAAGGAAAGCTCTGAGCGGGGGCTCTTGGGACGTCAGAAGGGCAGGCCGATACGTGCGTAAATACGGCCGTCCTCGCCATGCCCGTAGACCAAGCTGAAGGTGGTAGGTGCATCTCGAAAGCGGAAGGCGAACCAGAGGCCGCCGCCGAAGGAAGAATGCCACGAGTCCGCGCCGTCCGCATCCCCGTCGTAGAAGACTCTGCCGAAGTCGGAAAACAGCAGCCCGCCGAGATCCCCGCGGACGAAGAGCTTGGCGCGGGTGAGCGTGTTGCGAAGCTCAGCGCTGCCGTATGCGGCGGCGTCTCCCGCGAATCTCCAACTACTGTAGCCTCGCAAGGTGCTCGAACCACCGAGAAAGGCAGCTTCGTGCAGCGGGTAGCCGCCCCATACCCACTTGCCCCCAGCCCGCAGAGCGAGCGTAGGCTCGGATGGAAGGGGCGCGGAGAGGTAGGTGACGGCTTCGCCGTTAAGATCGCCGAACGCTTCCCGGGCATCCAACCAACCCGGGTAGGCGCTCGCGGAACCGCTCAGACGGAAACCTGAGCGGGGCAACTCCGGCTGGTCCTGGTTGTCCCAACGGGCGGCGATCTGCATTCCGGCCTGGCGAAACGAATCGTCGTTGCCGTAGGGATCCAGCGCTTCCAGCGGGCTCCCTCCCCTGCCTTCGAGATCGGTGTAGCGGAAGGCGGGACCCGCCGATACCCACCGTGCGGGCGCGAAGAAGTAGCGCACGGCGGCAGCGGCGAACACATCGTCGCGTTCCACTAAGAAGCGCTTGTTGTCTCCGGAAGCGT